>JACZXW010000155.1 GCA_022571415.1 Pseudomonadota bacterium | reverse complement strand
AAATATCGGTCCAGTCCAGCTCTCGCATCAGAGGTTGAGCCGTAGGCATGCAGGTAAACTTCCTCGTATTTTACTGATCGCCATAACCGTTCAACAAAGACATTGTCGCGCCAAGCGCCTTTGCCGTCCATGCTGATTTTGATGTCGTGATCCTTGAGCAATCCAGTGAACGCCTGGGACGTGAACTGACTTCCCTGGTCAGTGTTCATGATCTCGGGTGTCCCATACTTCTCAATGGCTTCATTGAGCGCATCCAGACAGAAGTGAACATCCATTGTTATAGAGACGCGCCAGGACAGAACCTTGCGCGTGTACCAATCGACGACGGCGGTGAGATAAATACATCCTCTCGCCATCGGCAGATACGTGATATCCATAGCCCACACCTGATTCGCTCGTTCCACCGGCAGGTGGCGGAGCAAATACGGATAGATTTTATGTCCCGGCTCAGCCTTCGTCGTTCTCGGTTTACGATACAGCGCCTCAACACCCATTCGCTTCATCAACGTGGTCACATGCTTACGACCAACCTCATCACCTTCCTGACGTAGCAGATCACGTAGCATTCGGGCACCGGCGAAGGGCCATTGCAGATGCAGTTTGTCGATCCGGGTCATCAGGCGCTGGGCCGACTCAGAGATTGGAACTGGCAGGTAGTAGACACTGCCGCGGCTGATCCCGAGCAGCTTCGCCTGACGCGTCACTGCTAATGCATGATTACGGTCTATCATTTTCTTGCGCTCGGCCATCCCGCTTTGGAGAGCGCGCTTTCTAAAAAATCATTTTCCAGGGTAAGTTCTCCAATCTTGGCGTGCAACGCCTTCACATCAATGGCAGGTTCCTTCGGCGTGTTGCCGTTGTTAAAAACATCTGCAACATTGTCCAGCATGAGGCTCTTCCACTGGGTGATCTGATTCGGATGCACATCAAACTTCTGCGCAAGCTCTGTGATTGTCAATTCTTCCTTAACGGCGGCTAGTGCCACCTTTGCTTTAAATACCGGTGAGTGGTTCCGGCGTGGTCTTCTGGTCATGATAAGCTCCATATCTGGCATCAACGATGCCTCAATTGGAGGCGCTTATCCACTTAGGGGGGTGGTCAGATTCTTGGGGCCACCTCTTTTCTCCAAAGACGCCAACTAGACCTGTCTGAATCATTTGACGAATCTCATTGGGAGTTGGCAGGTAATCTACCAAGGCCAGGTCACTTGTATTCGTCATTGGAAACTGCGGCCCTCCAACGAATCGGCTTGGAGCCGCGCTTATTGCCCGGAATCAGTCACAAATTTTGGCGTGTCGGATATACAGGGAAGGGATTAGGATGGTGATGTTTCCCTGAAGGAAGTGTCAGAAACGTTTTATCACCTGAATACGATGATGGTTGATGCCATATACCATATCGCCACGCTCGTAGACAACACCGAGTCCCCACTTGCCAGCCACTTTTGCCTGACCCAGGTACAACCGGTCGCTGATCTCCCAGCCCCTGATTCGTAAATCCTTTGCGATATTCTTCCTTTGAAATCCGGCAATCCGTGTATCGTCGAAGTTATACGGCGCGTCCGCAGACGCTGCAGTATCTCTCTGGGTTGAATACTGCAATACACGATCACCTTCCTTGGCCCACGCGGCTGGTGACCACAGGACCAGGCTAATCAAGATCAGCATGTGTCTGCCTTTGGCGAAACGATTGATAGAGTTCATGCAGGAATTATGACCAGATCAGTAGATTTTTCTATTGATCCATCACCAAACTGTGACGCAGATCACCTGAAAAGAACGCTATTCGACCAGTGGCACTATTCGGAGAATCAGTGGTGATATTCAGGTTCAGGAGACGCTTACAGGTTACAGGCGTCAAGGTAGCTGGGAGTGGGGCGGCTGAAATTGAACCTGGTTAGTGGATGTACCAAGGGCCAGTACCTCCCAGGAATAGTCAAGCAAAGAGTATAAACCGACTTCAACCTTAGAACGTAATCCGGTCACGAGCTGACATCAGTTCCCCAGTCCTCTTGCAGCTGTATGGTGGGCCCCCATTCGAGATGGTCCACGCTTTGATGAGATGCTTGAATTCATGGATTCCAATGTAACGCATACTGAACAATATCTGCGTGATCACAACATTGAACAGGTCAATCAATAACAAAATGCACCCATGTCCGGATTAGGCACAAAGCTCCGGTTCGGGGATGAATCTACTGATCAGAGAAAGCGTCAGCTTACTGCCCAACACCGACCAAAATGCCTGTCTGAACCGGCGCAGGAGCAAAGGGAGCTTACGGCCAACGGACGAAACCGCTACGCGGTAGAAAAAGCAGAGCGAGTTCGTGCAGTAACTATCCGGATTTAATCTCAAAATAGAATTTAAAATGGGCCTGTCTTGTGTTGAGGTGGTTGGTCCCTTAACCCCAACC
>JACZXW010000080.1 GCA_022571415.1 Pseudomonadota bacterium | reverse complement strand
GGCAGCATTACAAAGGGAGAAGAAATCCGCGTGCTTCCCTCCGGTGAGGTCGCCCGGGTCGATGAAATCCTGCTCTACAAAGACAACCTGGACACGGCCATTGCCGATCAGGCGGTCACCATTACCCTGGATCGGGACATCGATGTCTCCCGCGGCGATGTGATCGTTGCCGCAGCGGAACCCTGCGAGGTCTCCGACCAGTTTGAAGTCACCCTGGTGTGGATGGACCAGGAGCAGGGCTTTGTCGGGCGCTCCTACTGGATGCAGATCGGTGAAGCGCGCGTCAACGCCACCCTCACCGACATCAAATACAAATACAACATCAACACCTTTGAACACTTGTCCAGCCGCTCTCTGGAACTCAATGAAATTGCCGAGCTGACCCTCAGCCTGGATAAGGCCATTCCTTTCGAGGCGTATGAAGCCTGCAAGGCCATGGGTGCATTCGTGCTGGTGGATCGTTACAGCCACGCGACCGTCGCCGCCGGCATGATCAACTTTGCCTTGCGGCGCGCGCAAAATGTGCACCGGCAGGCCCTCGCCGTGGATAAGGCAGCCAGAGCCAGGCTCAACGGCCACCCCGGTAAAGTACTGTGGTTCACCGGTTTAAGCGGCTCGGGCAAATCCACCGTCGCCAACGCCCTGGAGCAGGTGCTCTTTGAGCGCGGCATGCGCACCTATATTCTCGATGGTGACAATGTTCGCCACGGCCTGAGCAAGGATCTCGGTTTCACCGATGCCGATCGAATCGAAAATATCCGCCGCATTGCCGAGGTTGCAAAACTCATGGTGGATGCGGGCCTGATTGTCCTCACCTCGTTTATCTCTCCCTTCCGCTCCGAGCGGGACATGGCAAGATCCCTGTTCGAACCGGACGAGTTCATCGAAATCTACGTGAACGTCTCGCTCGAGACAGCGGAACAAAGAGACCCCAAGGGCCTCTACAAAAAAGCCAGGCGGGGAGAGCTGCCGCACTTCACCGGCATCGACAGCGACTATGAAGTGCCTGAAAACCCGGAACTGATACTGCCAACCGACGATCTGTCTATCGACGACTGCGTCAAGGAAATCCTCAAATGCCTGTAGACCCTACCGAAACAGATGTCATCCTGCCGGGGTCGCGCACGACCGCAGCCGAAGGATTTCGCTCTTCCAAAAACGAGCCTTTAAAAGAATCCCACCTACGCTCCCTGCTAAAAGCCATGTCCTGGCGCATCCTGGCCACCCTCACCACCATCCTGATCGCCTACTTCATCACCGGTGAAATCGACGTCGCCCTCATGATCGGCGGCATAGAATTCGTGTTGAAGTTCTTAATCTATTATCTGCACGAACGCGCCTGGCAACTGGTGCCAAGAGGCAGCATCCGGCGGCTGGTACATTGGGACACTGACCACTCCTGACCCTCGTCATCCTGGAACGACCCCCCGTCATTCTGGAACACACCCAGCCGTCATTCCGAAATTTGCGAAGCAAATATCCGGAATCCACTCACAGAAATAAACGGCAATCACCCAGTGAAATACTGGCCACCCAAACATAACCTGTGGGTAAGACTGTTTTGACGTGGGCTAATCCAATGGATTACACTTATGTATCTGCAAACGGTAGTTGAGCTACCAGAATTTAAGCGCAGGTCAACCAGATTACTTTCCTCTAGTGAGTGCGCAAGCATCATAAACTACCTTGCTGCACACCCTGCAGCAGAGAGAAATGAGCTGGCGAAAATGACAGCTATCTTAATAAAAGATTATGAGGGGCAAAATGAATAGATCCTATGAAAGTATCAAGCAAGGTCTTGATGAAGCGGCGGCCTATGTCAAAGGCGAAAAGATAAAGGCGATCGTGCATAAATTTTCCGGCGTTGATGTGAAAAAAATTCGGTCAAATGTAGGCTTGTCTCAAAATGAATTCGCCTCGGCGTTCGGTATTAGTGTAAGTACCCTAAGGCACTGGGAACGCGGTGATCGCACGCCGCAAGGTCCAGCGCTTGTTCTGCTTAACGTGGTTGCTAAAGATCCTGACGCAGTTCTGAAAGCGCTGGGTACCAGTGCAGCAGTGAAGAAACTGCGTCACGTGTACCCCCGCCGTCAATCCGGAATTTGCGCAGTAAATATCCGGAATCCACCAGGCTAAAATGTACAACCCCGACCTCTACCTGCACATCCTCTTCGGCACCATCATGACGATGGTCGCCTTTGCCGTGACCTGGTCCATGCGCCGGTTCGTGCAGATCATGGATGAACCCAATCATCGCTCGTCCCACAGCAAAGCCATTCCACGGGCAGGGGGCGTGGCCATCGTCATCACCTTCTTCATTGGCCTCACTGTCACCTGGTTCATGGGGGAGCTGGATTCCATCGCGCGACCGCTGTTGTTTGGCTTCGTTTTTTCCACCCTGCTCATCTCCCTCATTTCCCTGGTGGACGATATCTCGGAACGCAGCGCCCTCGTTAAAGCGTTCACCCACATGATTGCAGTGGTGGTCGTGCTCTATTTCGGCATTGTGCTGGACGAATTATCCATGCCCGTTTTTGGTGACATCAAGCTGGGCTGGCTGGGCTACGTGATTTCCTTTTGCTGGATTCTCGGCCTCACCAACGCCTACAACTTCATGGATGGCCTGGATGGCCTGGCCGGTGGCGTGGCGGTCATTGCCAGCCTGTTCTTCATGATCATCACCTTTTATGAAGGCAGCACCTTTGTCTACATCATCAGCTATTCGCTGCTCGCCGGTGCGCTCGGTTTCCTCTTCCTCAATTATCCACCGGCAAAAATAATCCTCGGCGATGTCGGCGCCGCATTCCTTGGCTTCGTCTTTGCCGTCCTGGCCATCATTGCGGCCAGATACGATGAATCCAAAACCTCATTCCTGGTCATGCCGCTGTTGCTGTTCAACTTTATCTACGACACGTCCTTCACCTTTATCAGACGCCTGGTCAAGGGAGAAAAGGTGACCGAAGCCCATCGCACGCACCTGTACCAACTCCTGAACAGAAGCGGCTACAGCCATCTGGAAGTCGTGCTGACGCAGTACTGCATGGTATTTCTCCAGGGGCTCGGCGCCCTCTGGCTGATCAATATTCCCGGTGATGAAAGGATGCTGGTGTTCGTGCCTTTCCTACTGCTGCAGGTGGCTTACACCTACGTGGTGTTCCAGAGGGTCGAGAAATATGGTGTGGAATACTGAATGGTTTCAGTTTCAATGCCAGTTAGTGATGTGTATTATACACACTATGGATAGTCGAGAAGTAATCAGGCGGCTAAGGAAAGAGGGTTGGATACTTCATCATACGAAAGGCGATCATCATCAGTTTAAGCACTCCGCGATTCCAGGCAAGGTAACAATCCCACATCCTAAAAAGGACTTACCGATAGGAACGTTACGGAGTATCTATCGCCAGGCAGGCTGGGAATGGAGGTGAATCTATGAAATATAGTATTGTAATCCACAAGGAACCGGACTCAGATTATGGCGTCACTGTGCCTGATATTCCAGGTTGCTATTCGGCTGGAACATCTATGGGTGAAGCGATGGAAATGGCTCAAGAAGCGATTCAATGCCATATCGAGGGTCTTCTCATTGATGGTGATCCAATTCCGCTTAGTTCTGAAATTGAAGACCATCAAGACAATCCAGAATTTAGGAATGGCGTATGGGCAGTAGTAGAAGTAGATCTAAGTAAACTTTCAGTAAAGTCAAAACGTGTCAACATCACGGTACCGGAACACTTACTTCGCACTATGGACCGATACGCCAAGAAACATGGTGAAACTCGTTCAGGATTGCTCGCGCAAGCCGTAGCTGAATACATGGCGATACACAATTAGCGATTTGGGGGAACAGTTTACTTTTGAGTACACTGTCCTTCTATAGGCCCTTAATTAGGGATTAAGTTACACTGCGCCCCCTCTGCGATCATGAGTATCCAGCTTCGCGCTGATGCCGGACAGCCAGTATCAGAATTGTGTCTTCAATCTCTTCAAAACTGTACAAGGCAACATAACCGCTTTTGCCTCGAGAAATAATCAACTCTCTTAGATCCTCATCGAGCATTCTTCCAATGTAGGGATGGCGATCAAGAACCATGACCGCGTCGGTGATCAGATGGATTGTCTCCTCTGCGGCTGCGAGCTCGGTTTCAACAAGAAAATCACACATTCGTTCCAAATCAAGCAGGGCTTGCTCGACGTAAACTAGCTGCGCCAATTAATAACCCTGGGTCTGCTGCTGGTGGCAGCCTTGCTTCGCGCCAGAATATAACGATGTACCTCAGCCGCATCATAACCCTGGCCCGTTCGTAAGGAATCTGCATGGGCATTTTTGGCGTCCAGGAGGAACTTAGCTTGCCGCTCCGTTGCTGTGACGGCCTGTTCTATTGCCTGAACCATGAAAGCGTGAGGACTAAGTCCCTGCTTGTGTGCGGAGTTCGCTACCTTTTGCTTGATTTCATCCGATAACTTAAGGGAGGTGGTCGTCATTTTGTAATAACCATGGATTTGGTGACACTAAAGTAACACCTGGCGCAAACTTTGTACATGCGAATCACGTGGCGGTGTGAAAGGAACCCGGCAGGGCCAATACAGCCTGCCAACCTCGGTCAATGCGATTGACGTCATAACGTTATAGCGTTAATCTGTCCCAAAGACGGGGCAAATCACCATGAGCAATTTATCCAAACGATCCACCATCTATTTTGACCCTGCGTTACATCAGGCATTGAAATTGAAGGCAGCAGCAATTGAAAGTTCTGTTTCTGAACTGGTGGATGAAGCGGTGCGTTTACTCATGAGTGAAGACGAAGAGGATCTACGCGCCTTTGCTGATCGGGTGAAGGAACCCACCATGAGCTATGAAGCCCTGCTCAGTGACCTGAAGAAGCATGGCAAAATTTGAGCTCAGGTTTAAAAAATCGGTTGCCAGGGACCTGCGTCGAATCCCGGCTGTGGATGTTAGAAAAATTCTGAAACGAATTGATGGGCTCTCAGAGAACCCGAGAGGCGTCGGTTGTATTAAACTCGCTGGCGGAGATAAATATCGCATCCGACAGAGTAACTACAGAATTCTCTACCAGATTGTGGACAAGGAACTCATCATTTACGTTGTTAAAGTTGCGCACCGCTCTGGTGTATACAAGGATGGTTAGCCTAATCCGGGTGACAGTATCGTCAATCCAGGCCAAGCGCTTTTCTTAACAACCCGACATCCGGGGCGAATTCACTCTCCGCTTTGCGTTTGTGTTCAAAATCCCACAAGAGCGCTTGCAGGCGCTCCTGTCCGATGGGGTGTTTTGCCGCCTCCCGCGGAGTTTCGTTTTTTAACGCGGGCAGTGCCTCATCCAGCCAGGACTGCCAGTGTTTTGATGACATCTCACTTAATTTTTGCTTGATTTCCGGCAGATTCTGTAACTCCTCATGCCTTGCCTGGCCTGGATCTGACCCCTGTCTGGAATCTGCAATATCTTCCAGCATCTTCTCCACGGACTGTATGACTGCATGCTGAAACGTCGCCCGTTTGCCAAGGCGGCGGGTGATCTTGCGCTTGATCGCATCCGCTCTTTTTTGTGAATTCACATCGATGGTCAACTGCTTGCCTTCAATCACCAGCTGACCCAACACCGTGTTGTCCCAGCTTTTATGTTTCTGGTTGCCTTTTTGCAGCCAGGGGAACGAGATACTGACAAGTTCACCCGCATCAAATTTACCCTGCTGCAGGAATTCTTCGTCACTGCTCGCCATCGACAAGGTCGCGAGTGCGCGCGCGGCTTCAATTGGTGAGCAGTTGAGGGAGTAGTAGAGTTTGGTCAACTGTAGCGGGTCGCCATCGGTATTCGCAATTTGTGGCAATGCGGGGTTACACAACTCATCGCGAATGGCGAAGTAGCGGTAGCGCAATTCGTAGTCAAATTCGTGCAGTATTTTGAGGTCAGGCGACGGCTCGTCTCTTTTCAGGCTTTCACGCAGGTCGATAAATTCGTTGATATAGGCCGCTGGGATAACGATGCTTGAGCACCCCAGCATGATGGCGTCATCATCAAACTGGACAACCCGGGCAAACATGATTTCACCTTTTTGCAGGGTGCGTGATGCCTGGCGTTCATGCACTGTGACTTCGCGCGCATGCAACAGGTCCCGCAGGGACATCTCTTTACCCGGGATAACATGAGTCACCATGAAAAAACTGAAGGGCTGTGAACAGGCCTCGTTGATGAATCTCTGCTGGTACGCATCAAAGCGGGAAGGTTGCTGTTGCAGGCAAACTGCCGCGATCGATAACTCAGGGGAATCCTCTGCTCCTGCAATATCGTGAGATTCCGGTAGCCAGTTATAGAGATACCAGGGATAGAACAAGGATTCCATTTCGAGCTCGAAATCATCGCCAACAGGAAATTCGGCGTCAATCGTAAACTCTTCTAACGCCTCGAAAAGAACCTCGTCACTATAATTTTGATCCAGGAATTTCCCCAGCTTTCGCGAAATTTCAGTCTCGGTTCGACGCATTCTTTGCCAGCCAAAACTGCTGACAGACGCGATTCTGAGACAGCACTTTTTGTATTTCTTGCCGCTGCCGCAGGGACAAAGTGCATTGCGACCGATTTTTTTCACGAGCTGCATCTCCGCTTTCGATTAGGGGGACAGTTTGCATAACTCGTCCTGCCTAACGGGAATAATAGAAAAGTATACTGTCCCTCGAACGACTATTTGCTTTCTGTCCAACGTGACTTAAACACGGAATTGGGTACACTGTTCCCATGCTAACAGACCGCGCCAAACGCAGCATCATGATGCTGGCAGATGCCATCGTCCTGGGCGTCGCCTTATGGTCGGCCGTCATCCTGCGCTATGGTGAACTCGACAAGGATGTCAGCAGCTTCTGGTGGCTCTTCCCCACCGTTGCCCTGTTAGGCGTCATCTCATTCCGCAAGTTCGGCCTGTATCGCGCCATCGTCCGTTATATCGGCCCCAGCGCCATGCTGCCGGTCATACAGGGCGTCTCGATCGCGACCCTGGGCGTGTCACTGATCGCCTATCTGACCGGTGCCTATGCCTTTCCCCGGTCCGCGCCCCTCATCTTCTGGTTTATTGCCATCCTCATGGTGGGCGGCAGTCGCATCCTGGTGCGCGCCTACTTCTACGGTGTGTTCAACAACTACCTGACGCGTGAACCGGTGGCCATCTATGGCGCCGGTGACTCCGGCGCGCAACTCGCCATCACCCTGTTGAGCGGCAATGAATACATGCCAGCGGCATTCATTGATGATGATCGCTCGAAGCGGAAAAACACCATCCACGGCATTCGCGTCTATGATTCAGGGCATATTGACCGGCTGGTGAATGATCTTGGCATCAAACAGATTTTACTGGCCATCCCCTCGGCCACGGCGCAGCAGCGAAAGGCCATCTTGAACCGCCTGACAGAATTGCCGGTGCATGTTCGCACCGTACCCGGCTTCGATGACCTGATGGCCGGCAAGGCCGATGTGGCGCAGATCCAGGAAGTCGATATCGGCGATCTTCTCGGGCGCGACAAGGTGCCGCCGGATGAAGCGCTGCTTCGCGCATCCATCAAAGGCAAATCCGTGCTGGTGACCGGTGCCGGTGGCACCATCGGCGCCGAATTGTGCAGGAAGATCGTTGCCCAGCAGCCAAAACGCCTGGTGCTGTATGACAATTCTGAACTGGCGCTCTACAACATGGAAAGCGAGCTGCAACGCCCAATTGAAGCGGGCATGGAGATACGCTTTATTCTCGGCTCGGTCCTCAATCTCGCGCATCTCGACATGGTCCTGTCCGACTTTGCCATAGAGACTGTCTATCATGCCGCGGCCTACAAGCATGTGCCCATGGTGGAGCGTAATATCATCGAGGGCGTGCGCAATAATGTCATCGGCACCTGGCGCGTCGCGCAGGCCGTCGCCGCCAATCGGGTGGAGGTGTTCGTCATGATCTCCACCGACAAGGCCGTCAGGCCGACCAACGTCATGGGCGCGAGCAAGCGCCTGGCAGAATTAATCGTCCAGGCGTTCGCCGAGCGGCATGCCAAAACCCGGTTCTGCATGGTGCGCTTCGGCAATGTCCTCGGCTCCTCCGGCTCCGTGGTGCCCTTGTTTGAGAAACAGATTCGCGAGGGCGGACCCGTCACCGTCACCCACAAGGACGCCACCCGTTACTTCATGACTTCCTCCGAAGCAGCTGAACTGGTGATCCAGGCAGGCGCGTTATCTGAAGGCGGCGAGGTATTCGTGCTCGATATGGGCGAATTGGTGAAAATCCAGGATCTGGCGGAGCAAATGATTCACCTGCACGGCAAGCAAGTAAAACCTGAGGGTATGGATGAAGCCGATGCCGATCATTTCGTGGACATTGTTTACATCGGCCTCAGACCCGGTGAGAAACTCTTCGAGGAGCTGATTATTGGCGAGAACGTGTCCGGTACGCGGCACCCTAAAATACTTAAAGCCGATGAGGAGCGCCTCGACTGGAATACGGTTGAACGCCTCTGCCGTCAACTCGAACAAGCCTGCGAAGGCGCAGACTATCTGCAGGTAAAGAAATCACTGGAAGATCATGTATTGGGATACACCATGGCAGATACAACGGTAGACCCAGTACTCCAGCTCGAAGGTCAACGCACCAATCCCTCAAACATCACCCCATTCCCAAAGCCGTCCTCCTAAACGAGCGAAAGATCGAGGGACAGTTTACTTAATTCCTTCGGGCCGAACGGGATAATTGGGTACACTGTCCCTCTTCTTCATTGAAATTTGTGAACGGGATCAAGTTGTAACCGTCCCATATCTCTGAACTAATGGCTGGATGCCTGCATCTTCTTCCAGCGATCAAGCACATCCCAGAAGTTTGCCCAATTTTCAATGTAGTCCCGGTCAAGCGTCAGCTTCGTCTCAAGAATAGCTTCAATATCAGCCAGGTCCTGGTATCGGCCTGCGATCAGTTTGTGAATGATGACGTCTTCCACCGTAAGCACCTTAATGTGCTCGTTGTCGATGGTTTCTTCTACAGCATGTTGTAGTGCCTGGCGCTGGTAGTCAGTTCCAGAAACGAGCAGGTCAGCGACGCCGTACCTTTCATGCTTTATTCGTATTAAATCACCACCCGGGTCTGCCCGGTGTACGGACCAGCCGGCCTGGATAAAGATCCGCTCCAACTCATCGATTCCCGCGCCGCTATCTGCTAACAAAAGATCAATATCGTCAGTTAAACGAGGTGAAGAACGATAGCGGTTGGCGGCAAGTGCACCCATGAGTGCCCATTGGATCGACATACCGTCCAGAATTTTTGCGAGGTGGCTAAGTGCGGTAGGCGTGGTCAATGAATCGTAATCGCTTGAGATATTCCAGATGGGAATTGAGATCACCAGCTGAAGTATCTGACTGACCGGGTTGAGTCAGGTGTCCTAGTCGGTTCCTGAGTGATTCCAGGCGTTCAAACATTTCCTCGACGGAGCGCGGCGGCTGATCATCGGGAAGTTCCTGATTCTGTAGCGCAACGCAGCGAAAGTAGTCCTGTTCTGATGGTGAAGCATGTTTCATCGAGGACATTTTAGCAGGAAATGAGTTCATGTTTGCCAGAGACACAGCTGAACGTCATCCCTCTCGGGATCCGATCGAGGGACAGTTTACTTAATTCCTTCGGGCCGAACGGGATAATTGGGTACACTGTCCCTCGAACGAGGGCCTGGCTTCTTTGAGTGTATTCTGCGCCGGGTCAACGCCTCAATCGCGTCAATAAAGCCATCGTTACCAATTGGACGCCCCGATCTCGAATGCAGGCGAATATCTTCTATCTTGGACAGATCTTCTTGCTCACTTAGAAAGCACGACCAGTCATTGGTTCTATCGAGCATGGGCCTCACCGTTACCAACAGGTCGTCTTTTCCGCGCAGGTGTGCATTGGCACTAGACCATCGCCAGTCAGAAGGCCGGTGGCAGAGCCCGGCTTTTACCGGGTTGAGTTCAGTATAGCGAACGGCTGAGAGTAGATAGCTGTCATCCATGACGAATGAATGGAACCGTTCCTGCCAAAGGTGTCCGCGCCAGCCGTATCGACGGTTAATTCTAAGCGTATATTGACGATGAGCCTCCCGAAAAAAATGTGACAAACTATCTCTATTTTCTGGAACAACGACAACATGCACATGGTTGGGCATCAGGCAATATGCCCATACTTCGACACCAGCCTTTAATTTTGCCACAGCCAGGAGATCCAAATAGGTCTGATAATCGGCGTTGGAGAAAAAAGTTTTCTGCCGTCGATTACCTCGCTGGGTGATATGGTGAGGATAATTGGGAACTACAAGTCTTGCCATTCGGGTCATTTGACCGACACCTACATTCGATTTCTGCTTATTGAGAAACCGATTTGACTCCAGAGACGACCTAAAGCGTACGGGACACAGGCCTTTCAATTTGTGCGACTTTGACGTCCAGCGGAGTAAGAGTTAGGTACACTGTCCCTCTTCTTCCAAGTAAGAACCAGGCACGCGGTCCCTCGAATTCCTAGATCAGATTTTGCAGAAGCTTAAGCCCCGGCGCGACACGGATGCCCTCAGGTGAGACATAGTCCTTTTCCCCGACGGCTGAAATTTGCCATGCCTCGGCTTCAGGAAATTTGGCTTTCAAATATTTTAAGTTTCGATCAAGGTCGCCGTCGTTCCATTTGCATTCAACCAGCAAGAAAGGGCTTTCCCGGTCAGTTACTACAAAGTCGACTTCTCTGCCATCTTTATCCCTGAAGTAACGCAGGTTCCAGTCGAGCCCTTTTGTGTCTTGTTGGTGGTGCACCCATTTCAGCAGGTGGGAGGCCACCAGATTCTCAAACCTTGGCCCATCATCTGTGATGAGTGACCAGTCATAGTGGTAGTGTTTCTGTTCCTTTTTTACCGCCCGAATCTGTGGGGAGCCAATAGAAGACAGGCGAAAAATTGCATACAAACGCTCGAGTACCGCAAGCCAGGAACTGGCAGTCTTGTGACTTACCTGCAAATCTTCTCGCAAATTATTGATCGACAGTGGTGAACCAACGCGCTCGGGTAGCGATATCATCATGAGCTCAAGTTGACCCAGATCCTGAATTCGTTCCAAACTGGACACGTCTTCTTCTACCAGCTGCGAGCGATATTCACGCGACCAACGCCTGGCCTCGGTTTCATTGCCGGAAAGCCAGGGTTCCGGAAAGCCGCCAAGGTGGGGAGTATTTAATTCCGAGCCAAAACAAAGAATTTGATGTCATAATTCCTTCAAAATTAAGGGATGCGGCGGTCAG
>JACZXW010000079.1 GCA_022571415.1 Pseudomonadota bacterium | reverse complement strand
ATCCTGAGCGTCGCCATGCCGCGGAAGAATGGGTTACTGCCCCAGGATGGACGTTGCTCCACATACTCCATTTTAGGGTAACGTTCCAGCAGTTTTGTGAACGCGATCTTTCCCTCCAACCGTGCGAGCGCCATACCCAGGCACAGATGGATGCCATAACCAAAGGCGATATGCCTAACCGGCTTTCGCCTGATATTGAACTCAGCCGGGTTTTCATTCGCTTCCGGGTCACGGTTAGCCGCACCAATTTCCGCCATGATCATTTGGTTCTTCCTGAAGCGATTTCCGCGGAACTCAAAGCTTTCAGTCACAAAACGGATGACCAGCTGTATCGGTGATTCGTACCGCAGCATTTCTTCAATAGCATTTTCCATCAACGACGGGTCGTCGCGCAGAAGTTGAAGCTGAACCGGATGATGCAGCAGCGAATAAAGTCCATTGCCAATAAGCCGGGTTGTCGTTTCGTGACCGGCGATGAGCAGCAGAATACAGTTGGATATCAATTCCTCCCTCGTCAACCTGTCACTCTCCAACTCAGACTTAAGCAACATCGAAATAAAATCCTGACCGGGATTCTTTTCCTTCTCATCTACCAGGCGAGTCAGGTATTCACGCATCTCCTTATCCGCCACTGCCGCTTTTTCAATTAACTGGGGCTGATCAATCATGGTTGCGCCTATGAGTGCCTCGGACCAATGTTGGAACAAAGATCTTTCTCCTACCGGAACGCCCATCATTTCGGCGATGACAATCGCCGGTAACGGTTGAGCCAATGACGCAATCACATCAACCTGTGCTTCTCCAGCAATCTTGTCCAGCAATTCATCGACCAGGGTTTCAATCATCGGCGCCAGGGATTGAATATAGTTCTGGACAAATCCGGTGGCGACTAGTTTGCGCAGCCGGGTGTGGTCAGGCGGATCCCGGCTTAACATCGCCGGTTTGTCGATTAATGGTATATCAAGACCATTGGATGCAACCCGCAATAACGAATAGAAAAATTTATTTCGACGGATGTCGCTGCTGAGGCGCGGATCTCGAAGTACCTGCTGCACCTCGTCAAAGCCGTTAACAAGCCAGCCCTGATTAGCATGGGACCTGATGACCTTGCCGCGCGCCCGGATTCGATCGTAGCTCGGGTAGGGATCCTGGTGAAATTCTTCATCTGATCGCATCGGAGGGTTACCCGCACGCCACCGGTCTAGCTTCCGAAGTGTCCAGAGGCTGACCTGGATCAGGCCCATCAAGAATTTGTAAGTGGTCGGGTGCAATGTGATTACCTGTAGCGATATTCATCAAGATACATTCGCACTTTCCGCAAAGCAACCAGCTGCTGCTTTATTTCACTGAAATTGATTAAACTGTTTATCAATGAACTATACGATATTCGAAACTTGAGGAAGTAATCCATGAAAATACTTGCCTGGATCCTCGGTACCTTCGTCGGCATCATTGTGCTGTTTTTGATCATGCAAACACTGGCTTCTGAACGAATTGAAGTGGTGCAACTCCACACCCTAGATGACACCGGTGAAACCATCACCACCCGTCTGTGGATCATGGATCATGATGGCTACCAATACCTTCGAGTCGGTGCAGACGGATCTGGCTGGTTTTCACGGGTGCAATCGAACAAGCTGGTAAAAGTGACCCGGGGAGAAACCACAAAAACCTATACAACACAGCCTCGCCCGGACAAGAGTCAAATCATCAATGAACTGATGCAGAAGAAGTACACCTGGGGAGACTCCTTTATTGCCATGCTGTTAGGCGGACGGGAGGGCTCAATCCCGATCGAACTGCATGCAGTCGGTAGTTGATTCGGGCGAACGTCCAAAAAGAACCGAAGAGGTAACTGGCCCCGGTTCGCCATAAATCTGCAACCGCTATGATCTCTGAAAGGTTCCAACGGCCTACAGGAGTTTTCGGAATAACAATTCCATACAGGCGGTTGACAGAATAAAGGTTGATTCCCTGGAGAAGTCATCAGACTCCTGAACACCAGGCACTCTACAAATACTGAGCTATGCTCTCACGATAACCGGCAGTTCCGAATAACCTTTCACAAAGTTGGAATGTACAGTTACCGGCCTTCCTACCACTTCAATGGTGTGAAAACGCTGCATGATTTCTTCCCACAGGATACGTAACTGCATTTCCGCCAGGCGATTGCCCATGCAACGATGGATACCAAAACCAAATGAAAGGTGCCGCCTCGCCTGCTTTCGGTCAATCAAAAAGCTATCGGCATCAGTGATTGAATCGCTGTCCCTGTTCCCTGATACATACCACATGATCACCTTATCGCCCTGTTTGATTTGTTTACCACCAAGTTCCGTATCTATCAACGCGGTTCGTCGCATATAGGCTAACGGAGTCTGGTAACGGATAATCTCCGGCACCATAGTGGGAATCAGTCCCGGGTTATCCCGCAGCTTCTGGTACTCATCGGGATTCTCGTTCAGGAACCGGACTCCACCGGTAATTGAATTCCTGGTGGTGTCATTACCACCAACAATAAGCAATATCAGGTTGCCCAGATATTCCATGGGCTCCATGTTTTTTGTAGATTCACCGTGGGCTAGCATGGAAACAAGATCTCCCCGCGGTTCCTCATTCACACGTTCATTCCAGAGCCGCGTAAAGTACTCAAGGCATTCCATCAGTATCGCTTGGCGCTCCTCCTCGTTATCGACAATACCGGAGTCATCGTTAGCGGTTGCTACATCGCTCCACCAGGTAAGCTTGTGTCTATCCTCGAACGGGAAATCAAACAACGTCGCCAACATCTGCGTTGTGAGTTCAATAGAAACAAGGTCGACCCAGTTAAACTCCTCGTTAAGGGGCAGCGAATCAAGAATATTCTGTACCCGCTGGCGTATCGATCCTTCCATTTTGGCGAGATTTACCGGAGCGACGGCTCCACTGACCTCCATGCGCTGCTTGTCATGCTTGGGAGGATCCATGGCAATGAACATCGGCAATGGAAAATCCTCATCCACATCGTCCATCACGATGGTGCCCTCGGAAGAGAAAATTCCCGGATTGGTATCGACCTCCATGATGTCGTCAAATCTGGTCACGTTCCAGAACCTGCCAAACTCTTCATGTTCCTGGAAATACACCGGGTCTTCCTTGCGTAACCGCTCAAATACGCGGATATGATAGTCATCCGCAAACATATCGCTACGAGTCAGATCAATTTCATTAATGGGTATGGAATAAGGGTCGGGTCTATCGTCGTTCTGTTGCACAGCTTCACTCATGGTTGCCTCCACGGGATGGCACTGGTTCTTCCTATCTTTGCTGTTTTCCGGGCATTAAGCAAAGCAATCACCCGGTTCTGGTCCTTGTCAAATTCTTCCATCAGATCCGAACTTCGGCTGCACACCAGCTGGTTAAAGCCGTGGGACGCATCGATAGGATCGTCGATGGTTCGCGTAATACAGGTGTATTTTCATACTGATGGTACTTTTCCTCCAGTTTACTTTTTGCATGCCTCGCCATCTCCAGGGTCTCCGCATCCGCTTCATGTAAATGAACCACTGTAATTTCCAGGTCAGCACGAATCCACCATAGCTGCTCCCAATCGGCATCATATTTGTCAACCAACAAACTCGCCACAGGATTTGCAATGGCATTCTGAATTCTAGTGGGTTGCCCCTTCTGTTTCGGCTTACCGTCGATGGGTGACCAGAAACATCCGTCATGCCAGGTGAAGACGATCGGAATCTGATGCGGACTACCATCGGCATTCAATGTTGCCAAGTGTGCCACAGGCCAAGTGGTAAGCAGATAATCAACAACGGATTCTGAAATTCTCATTAGCTACTCCGGTTCGTATCCCTGGGATTGGTTATACTTGTCATTCACCCTGTATGAAAGACCTAGATGATGGATTTTTCACGCCATAGTATAAATACGCTGTTTCAGCAGTTGGGCTTGCCCGCAACGGAGAGCGATATCGACAGTTTTTTTTCCCGCCACAAACTGGATCCAGAAACCCGCCTGACCGATGCAGATTTCTGGACAGAGGCACAGGCGGCTTTTCTCAATGAAGCGTTGGAAGAAGATGCAGACTGGACCGAGATTGTGGATCAACTCGACGCCAGACTTCGTCATTGATCAGATTTCAGAGTTACCCATGATTCGATTCAACCAACTTGCCCTACTCACCGGCATCCCGCTCATCCTTATCAGCTGCATTGCGACAGATTCAGAGGTACTGGAAAAACCCGACACCCGGCAGTGGCTGGCTGGCGATCATCATATTCATAGCCAGTATAGCGTCGGCTGGGACAGGGAGCACAATCCTCCGGCCCCAATCATCGGTGGCGATGCAGTTTATCCCACTCCGACAAACGCTCTGATGGCTAAACAGTTTGGGCTGTCATGGATGGTGACAACAGATCATGGCGGGCCTAATCACAGCAAGGTCAATATCGACATGGCGTATCCGGAGCTACTTCAATCGCGCATCGAGGTACCTGAAGTCATCCAGTTTTACGGCATGGAACTCAACACGCCGGCAGGTGATCACAGCAGTCTGATCATTCCGCACACCCATGATGAGGCCGAGGTTCTGTATAAGCTCGAGTCAGGCTTCGATAAATGGGAGGCGTTCCCGCCCGACCCATCCCGGGACACCGAGGACAAAATGATTGAGGCGCTCAAAGTAATGCGGTCCCTGGACAGTCCGCCGGTCGTTATTGCCAATCATCCGTCCCGCTCCGCGCCGAATTATGGCGAATACGGCCTGTATCATCCGGCAGAATTTCGCCGCTGGAACGATACCGCACCTGATGTTGCAGTCGGCATGGCTGGTGCGCCGGGACACCAGGCGGTTGCCCTTTCTAATTCACCGCACATTACCGATGACCAGATGCGGGTGCGAGGATATTACCAGGGCTTTCCGACTATGGGCGGTTTCGATCAGATGACGGCTCAATTAGGCGGCTTCTGGGATTCCATGCTAGGTGAGGGCAGGCACTGGTGGATCACTGCCAATTCGGATTCTCATCAACACTATGACGAAGGAGGCGTCGACTTCTGGCCGGGAGAATATTCCAAGACCTATGTCTACGCCGATAAAAATTACGCTTCGATTCTGTCAGGTCTGCGAGCAGGACATGTATTCGTGACGACAGGACATCTGGTCAGCGAATTGTTTGTTGGAGTCACCTGGGAAAAGCAGTCAGCATCAATTGGTGAAGAAATCATGGTACCTGCAGGCAGCAAGGTTCGGGTTACCATCAGAGTTCGAGATCCGCGATCACTGAATCCGGCTGGTGATAATCCGAGGGTCAATCGCGTGGATCTGATTGTGGGTAATATCACTGGCATAGCGCTTGATCCTTCGACCAACAGCAACAGCTCCACTCGCGTATTAAAACGCTTCACCTCACAGGATTGGGTGCGGAAAGGTGAGTACATCACAATGAGCGAAACATTCTTTGTCAGTCATTCACTTTATGTTCGGGTTCGCGGGACCAACACCGATGAATTGGAGCCGGAGAAGGATCCTCCAGCGGAAAATCCGTGGCAGGATCTCTGGTTTTATTCGAACCCTGTATTTGTGAATACGCTATTAAAATAACCACAGATCCGTCCAAATTCATGCGTCGGGTCAGGATGAAAGTCTGCTAGAGTGATTGACCCACACACCAGGGGTATTCGCCCATGGACCTAGGGCTTTTTGTCATCGCGACACAACATGCCATGCCGATTGACCGGCTGGCAAAGGCTGCCGAAGAAAGGGGGTTTGAATCCATCTGGATCCCCGAACATTCACATATACCAATTGATAGTGTTTATCCAGGTGGCGTCCCGATACCCAAGGACTACTCCTACACTTTTGATCCTTTCATTTCTCTCGCGATCGCCGCGAGTGCTACATCTACCATTCGGCTGGGTACCGGCATTTGCCTGGTCATCGAACGCGACACCATCATGACGGCAAAGGAAGTCAGTACACTGGACTATATCTCCGGCGGGCGATTCGAATTCGGCATTGGTGCCGGATGGAATCAGAAAGAAATGGAGAATCATGGTACAAGTTACAACACCCGCTTTGCCAAACTACGTGACCAGATTTTGGCGATGCGCACTATCTGGACCGACGACGAGCCCGAATACCATGGTGATTTTGTTGACTTCGGCCCTATGTGGTCCTGGCCCAAACCCGTACAACAACCCTGTCCACCGGTTTTACTGGGGGGCGAGTCAATACATACACTGCGTCGCATCGTTGATTATTGTGATGGCTGGTTGCCGCGCGCCCGAGACCCTGAAAAGGTACTGCAAGGTATGGATACCCTGAGGCAACTTGCACGAGAAGCCGGTCGGGAGATACCAGTATCAATCTTCGCAGCGCCACCTAAGCAGCTCTCAAGGTTTGCTGACGCCGGTGCAAAACGCAGCATACTCATGCTACCCGCAGACAATACTGAAATCACGTTAAAACGACTGGACGACTACGCTAAGTTGATCTCGGGCTGACATTTAAAAGGAGACAGTTACAGGAAAATACTTCTCGATCAATGCACAATAGTATGGTTTTAGTACCCCTGCATCAGGTGGATCCTCCACCTTCGAATACAAATCGTAAGACCGTAAATCGCACACCGATCTGAACATTGTCTTGTCCTGGTCATCCATTAGATAGGCATATTCACCATCCTGGTGTGCCGCATAAAAACTGTGATAACGAATCATATACAGTGCTTCAACGGGCAGGTAAGGTTTACACACCTGATACATGTATTCATCATGTCCCCACGACATGACAATCTTGTCAAGGCCGATACCTTTTTTATAGCAGCCAACGGCAGACTGAAACTCCGGGAGATTAAGATCTGGATTCGCATCGAAAAACTCACTGTAGATAATCTTATCGGAAAACGCGCATCCCAGAGGAAAAGTATCGCCGACAACAGCCCACTGTGGCTCATCGAACAGACACAACAGCTTACCCAGGTCGTGTATCAGACCGGTCAGGATAAACCAATCCTGCCGACCATCTCGGCGGATAGCTTCGGCAGTTTGCAGTAAATGTTGCATCTGACTGAGTTCAGTGTCCGGGTCGCTGTCATCAACCAGTTCATCCAATTTTTCGCATGCTCGCCAGACACCCATGCTTGCATGATTTAACCGCCCATACTCCTGTTTTTTCGCACAGGCGAACTCATAAGTCTGGCATCGGTGGTTGAGCCGATAGAAATCACGAACAGAATCCCGTTGCATATCGTCGTGATTTCGCAAGCCAGCTACAGGTTTCATTTTCTGTTACCGCACATCGAATACTCGCATCATAGCCTAACGATTAGATCCAGGGGCGCCTACCAATGCTTCGGACTCCCCCGCCCAATTTAGGTCCGCCATCATGTGCTCATGGCGGCGTTGCAACAACCTGATAAACCTCGGGTCTGTAAATATATACAGAATATTACTTTGCATGGCTTCCAGCACCAGTTTACCCACGATATCAGGGTTCAACGCATCCTCGATACCTTCACCAACATTGCCGTAAGCTGTCTCCGACACCTGTGCACCAAATCTGTCTGGCCGGTTACGCGGCGCATCAAATATATTCGTCGCCACACCGCCCGGACAGAGTACGGACGCGCCGATTCCATGTTCTTTGCCTTCCTGGCGTAACACTTCGGTTAAACCAACGACCGCAAACTTGGTAGAATTATACGGCCCCCAACCTGCCATTCCGCCTAGCAGTCCAGCCATGGATGAGGTATTGACGATATGACCTCCCTCACCATGATCTTTGATGTGACGTAGAAATGCCTGGCAGCCGTGTAAAACACCAAGATAGTTCACTCCTATAAGCCAATTCCAATCTCCTTCATCACACTCCTCCACCAGACCCCCGCTGCTCACACCCGCGTTGTTGCAGAGAAGGTGGACCCTGCCAAAACGCGCTATGGTTTCCTGCGCAGCGTCTTCAACGGATTTTTTATCGGAGACATCGCAGACAATCTTCGCCACATCGGCATTCCTGGGAAGATCATGGGTGAGAAGTTCATGTGCCCGCTCCAGCACAGGCGCTTCGATGTCGGCCATCATTACTTTCATCCCTGCACCGACTGCAGCCCGGCAGATTCCGAGACCAATGCCACTGGCTGCACCTGTTACGAACGCGACTTTGCCTGCTAAATCTTTCATTCACTGCCTGTCCTGTGATAATCAAATCGGCGCGGCTATCCATGCCGAATTGGCTACAAAGCCCAGAAAATCCGCTATACGACTATTTCTCCTACCTTAGCACTTTTGCAGTAACACATTGTCCGACACATCAAGGCTACGAAGGGGCTTCGCCTCTCTTGGCCTGGAAGATAACACAACCCTCAACATCTCAGGTTTAACATTAAGAGCGCGTTCGGTTTCCCTTGTTCGCTATTTTTCCAGAAGCCATCAGACAGATGGCTTCTGATCACTTATACTCAAATAATGATGACAAATGCACAAAACTATGTCTGACGACGAGCTACTTCTATCAGTCGACCAGATAACCAGCCTGATGCGCCTGTACCTGGACTGGCCTGAGCATGTAGAGCAAGGGGGTGATGTCGAAGCAGAACGGTTTTATGAGTGGCTGGGTAACGAACTTGATAACGGGACGCTGGAGGAAATCACCAGCGGACTCGATGGGGTTAATGAGTTTCTGCAACTCAATTCGGATGTGATCTATGCTGGCAGGTATTTAAAAAATGCGGATGCACACAAAGGAGAGGATGTACGTGAAGACGAAAGGATTCCGACCAGCACCCAGGTTTTTGTAGTGATCTATGACTGCGACAAGGATCAGTCCCTGGAAGGTACTTCCTTCAGGGGCATGATGATGGATATGGCGAAAAACGGGATGCGCCTGGAATCAAAGACGGAAGTTCCTGTCGGCACCATTGTCAGCATGACAGTTGCACACAATGAAACACCAATCACATTCTCCCACCTGACGGGTGAAGTACGTTGGGTATCCCATGCCGCAGAAACGAATCACATCGGGGTTGTCATATTCAATATAGAAGATTACCAAAAATGGCGGGATTATTTTTCCTCGACGCAGAGTTAAAAATTACACGAGTCGCACCGTCGCACCAGGTACCCTATGGTGAAAAAGAAAAAGCTTGCGAATGAAAGTGCCTTGTTGAAAGAGGCGATTCGGCTGGGAATGGAATACGGAGAAAATCGCGGCGTGGTCGAGTTCGAGCCAACAGATTCTGCTCACCTGAAAATTGAATACATCTATCGACTGCTGGTTCATGACAATCTTATTCAACCGCTAGCCAAGCTGGATGTCTCCCAGAAAGCCATGGCGCACAAACTGGCGCTTTGGGTATCGAAGCAACTACCCGAGGATCATCCGCTGCTGAAGTAGCAAGCCTGGTAAGCAGAAGATCAATTTTAGTACGGTGTTCGCTGGCTAAATAATTGGGGTTCAAGGAATTAGTAACCAGTTTGGTGCACCTGCTTTTCGAGTTCCGGTTTAGAAGCACCTAGGTGAAAACTCAAATGGAAATGGGTTAACACTTCGATGTGAATGGTTGGTAAAAATATAGCACCTTAAAATTCATAGTTTTTCGACAGAATAGGTCAACAGCAGTACTTCCGTGCTTAACTATTCGACAGTTCCCAAACTTGCGTAACTGTCCACGGTAAGTTACCCGGTGAGATAATCAAAGATTGTTGATTTGCACTTAAAACTGACGAGTATTTGATCGACACTCGTCCTCGATTTATGGCCAGTTAGTCCCTAGTGGTGGGATCCGTCCTAGCACTCGACAACGATCAAGGCTAGCTCTTACGCTATCGGAACGGGAAGAGATTTCGAGAGGGGTTGCCCGTAAACCTGTCCTTACGCTCTCTAGCGATTTAATTGAGACGCTCACCTTCTACCATTTGCCGTAAATTCAAACGCAACGATGGCTATGGTAATTATAGAGCAACCCTAGCTGATGAAGCCGCCTGGCATCGAACTCTTCGTCCAAAAATCCCAAACAGCGAGTGGATGGGATCAGGTTCACACATAGGGGGGGATGTGTCAGATCAAGTCAGAACTAGGACACCTTATGCAGCTCGTCGTTGACCCATCCTCCGTGTTTCGTCAATTCGACGTTCGAACTGAACGATAGTGGCATTGGTACGTCGCTCAGCTTGACGGCGATCATTGTTACGTCTATTTGAACTCAAATACTCTCCTGTGACAGATTCAGACGTGATCGATATCATCGCATCACCAGCAAAAATCACAGAAGTGGTACCGCTAATTGAGACTGATTCTCCTCTCAGTGATTTACCTCCTACGATCGTACCGTTGGTGCTGGTGTCTTTCAGAAAAAGAGTATTATTTCTAATGAACAACTCACAATGTTGTCTTGAAACATCACTCAGTGGAATGCGTATGTCACAATCGCGGCCACGACCGATGGATAATGGCAGGTTACCGTCATTGATCGAAAAGCTGATGCCATTTTCAAGTCCAATTCTTATAGCTAATCGCCCAACTACATTTTTAGGTCGTATCAGAGTTTTGTCTTCAGCTCCCTCAATAGGTGGCGTAGATATCGGGTCACAGCCATCCTCGCAGACAACTGATACTCGTTCCTTGCTTGTTTGTCTCATTTTTTTGGCGATAAGAGTCTGAACGTGTTTCTTAATAAATATAGTAGGCCTTATCGTTTGGCAAAGGTGTGATGCAGGTCACAGTTTTGGAAAAACAGGTCCTTTTGCCAAACTGTTCAATATTCCCTACTCAAAGGGATTGTCCTCGTGCATCCATGCACTCGGCCCCTTCGGGGCGCCGTCGCTTCGCTCCCGCGACCAAATCGGCTTTCCTGCCGATTTGTCGAACCAGGGGTTCAAACCAATCCTCGCGTACATTTCAAACTAAAAAGCCGACTCAGAGTCGGCCTTTTAGTTTGGCCCGCCCGGAGGGATTCGAACCCCCGGCACCCAGGTTCGAAGCCTGATTGTCTAATGTTCTCGAGGCCACAGTATTAAAGGGTTTGCCCGAATGAGTTGTCACAAGGGTTTTACTAACTGCGCCCTTACAACCTTTAGGTGGCGTAGTGGGATACTGATTTTGTGACACTTTTGCATAAAGTTTTGGCGCCATACATAGGTGATTCTAGTCTCGATTGTTACAAGCCTCGATGCGTGACTAAAACAGTCCAAAGATACCAATCCTGAACATAGGATAGATGCTGGCTCTGGACCAAGTAATGTTAACAACAGGCAGGAATCGGCCAAAACTGGACATGGTCGATTTGCAAACTCCAAGTGGATAAAGAAGTGGCCCCAAGAATCTGACCACCCCCCTAAGTGGATAAGCGCCTCCAATTGAGGCATCGTTGATGCCAGATATGGAGCTTATCATGACCAGAAGACCACGCCGGAACC
>JACZXW010000011.1 GCA_022571415.1 Pseudomonadota bacterium | reverse complement strand
ATCACGGCCGTCTATTCGAGGCGCTCCATCGAGAATACGATTACGCACGGTGGTTTTCTCCAGCTTGGCAAATACATCTTTCACATCACCTTCGCTGACACCGGCTTCTTCGTTGGCAAACTGCTCGACCGCCTGTGTCTGAAGCTCACCGATAGCGTCGTAACGCTTCATCTTTTCCGAGATCTGATAGGCTTCGGTAACCGGCGCTGTAAATTTTTCAGCGACCGCTGCATTCAACTCGGCGTTTTCGGCGACCGGCTCCCAATCCCAGGCTGGTTTGCCAGCTTCGGCCTTCAGTTCTTCGATCGCGCTAATCGCGACCTGCATTTCCTGGTGGGCAAACAACACAGCACCCAACATTTGATCTTCCGTCAGTTCCCGGGCTTGCGATTCAACCATCAACACCGCCGATTCCGTACCAGCCACAACCATATCCAAATCCGAAGTCTCAAGCGCCTCAAATCCAGGATTCAGTATGTATCCCTCCTCGGTGAACCCAACCCTGGCCGCACCAATGGGTCCTGAAAAAGGAATGCCGGACAGACTCAAGGCCGCAGACACGCCGATCATCGCCGGGATATCCGGGTCAACATCTTTATTCGCAGACATTACCTGGCAGGTAACCTGAATTTCGTTCATGAAACCCTTGGGAAACAAAGGACGTATTGGTCTGTCAATCAACCGGGAGGTCAGTGTTTCCTTCTCCGAAGGCCGGCCTTCCCGTTTGAAGAAGCCACCGGGGATTTTCCCCGCAGCGTAAGTCTTCTCTTCATAATTGACCGTTAGGGGGAAGAAGTCCTGATCTGCTTTTGCCTCTTTTCGTCCTACTACCGCTACTAAAACAACTGTGCCCGCCATACTAACCATCACGGACGCAGTCGCTTGCCTGGCAACCTTGCCAGTTTCTATGACCACTTCGTGGTCTCCATAATTAAACTTTTTACTTACTGAATTCACTTTTTTCTCCAATTTATCCTGTTTTATGCCGCAACCATTTGCGGGCTTTTGTTATCGACGCAAGCCAAGTCTTTTTATCAACCGGGTGTAGCGCTCAGAATTTTTGCTGCGAAGATAGTTAAGTAACTTTCTTCGCTGACTCACCATCCTCAGTAGTCCAACCCTGGAGTGATGATCGTGTATGTGCTCTTTGAAATGCCCTTGAAGTTCTTCTATGTTTGCTGTCAGAAGGGCAACCTGGACTTCCGGTGATCCGGTATCGTTCTCCGATGTTCCAAATTCGCTGACAATTTCAGATTTTCTCGTTGTTGACAAAGCCATTACTTTTTTCTCCAATAAATATGCATAAACCACCGGTTACTTGGT
This sequence comes from Pseudomonadota bacterium, assembly GCA_022571415.1. Classification (GTDB taxonomy): domain Bacteria; phylum Pseudomonadota; class Gammaproteobacteria; order Pseudomonadales; family Azotimanducaceae. Next base: position 39,727 of record JACZXW010000011.1, on the reverse strand, counting down.
GATCAGTTAATAGAAGCAAGTACATCCGCGCATATTTGCAGATGCCTCACGGTTTTAATCCGTCACAACCAGACGCCGTGGCGCAATCCTTCCATCTTCCAGGATCTCTCCTACGCCGATGAAAGAATCATCAGCTTGTCCGCCCAGGGTTCTTTGCCCTGAGCAGTCAGATTCCGAAAAAATCCTTACCCAGCCCTCTGTTGGCGCATTAGAGGTTTGTACCGGTTGGCCTTGCCTTAGATAGGATGCGGTCACTGCGCTGAGTTGAACCGAAGGCCAATTGGCAACTGCTGCACTCATTGGTAGTAACTTCGCATCAAGTGCATGCATCCCACCCTGGTCGCGTAATGCTTCCAGTTTTTCCATGGAACTGGTTGCATCAATGCTAAAAGGTCCTGATTCCAATCGTCTTAGTGCCACTACATGCGCACCGCATCCAAAAACCTGGCCAATTTCCTCTGCAAGACATCGTATATAAGTGCCTTTACTACAAACGATATCGAGAACAATCTCATCCCGATCCTGCCTCACAACTTCCATCTTGAAAATTGTAACCTGGCGGCTTTTTCTCTCTACCTCTATACCTTGACGGGCCAGCTTGTAAAGACGTTGGCCATCAATTTTCAATGCTGAATACATGGAGGGTACTTGAGATATTACGCCTCGGAACCCATCAAGAACTGCCTCCAGATGATCTTTCGAAATCTCCGGTACAGCATCAGCAACTGACAGTACTTCACCATCCGCATCCCCTGTGGCCGTTACAACACCCAATTTAATGGTCGTTAAATATCGTTTGTTCGCATCTAGGAGGAACTGGGAAAACTTAGTCGCCTCACCAAAACATATAGGTAAAACGCCTGTAGCCAGAGGGTCCAAACTTCCGGTATGACCAGCCTTGGTAGCTTCAAAAATCTTCTTGATTTCCTGCAGGGCGCCATTTGAAGTCATTCCTGCGGGTTTGTCCAGCAATAAAATTCCATTTACGCTTCTGCCTTTACGCAGCCGCCTGCCCATCCTACCCCTCCACCCCATCACGCTTGCTGGCATCTTCAGCCAGGGCATCAGTAATAACTTTCGATATTCGCGCTCCATTTTCAATTGTCGCGTCGTAATGAAAGCGAAGTTTTGGCGTGGTCCGGGTTGACATTATTTTGGAAAGTTGTGTACGAAGAAATCCACCTGCATTGTTCAACACTTCTTCCGCACCTTGCGCATCGTTTCCACCAAGCACAGTGAAGTACACGTCTGCAAATGCCAGGTCACGGGATACCTTGGCATCGTTGATCGTGACCATACCCAGACGGGGGTCTTTCATTTCCCTTTGGATCAGGATCGCCAGCTCCCTTTGAATCAGGTCTGCGATTCGGCGTCCTCTACTAAATTCCCTTGGCATCTCGTACTCCGTCTACCCAGAATTGGTGTGTTCAGCGCTCGATTGCCTACAACTCTCTCGCAACTTCGCGGGTATCAAATACTTCAATTTGATCACCCACCTTGACGTCATTATAATTTTTAACGCCTATACCACACTCGGTGCCGCTTTTTACCTCCTCAACTTCATCCTTAAAGTGGCGAAGCGATTCCAGCTCGCCCTCATAAATCACGACATTGTCTCGCAACACCCTGATTCGCTTACTTCTCGATACGGTCCCCTCAATGACCATACAACCCGCAATATCGCCGAGTTTCTTACTGCTAAAGACATCTTTGACTTCCGCGATGCCTACTATTTCTTCCCTGATTTCCGGTGACAGCATCCCGGTCAGTGCATCTTTTACATCGTCCACAAGATCGTAAATTACCTTGTAGTAACGTAGATCAATTGTGTTACTTTCAATGACTTTTTTCGCGGAGTTTTCCGCCCTGACGTTGAAACCAAAGATCACTGCATTCGATGTACTGGCAAAGTTAGCATCTGATTCAGTGATACCGCCTACGCCGGAGAAAACCACATTCACCTTAACTTCATCATTCCCAAGACCAGTCAATACTGACACGATGGCTTCCAGAGACCCACGCACATCCGTTTTTAGTACGATATTCAGCAGGCTGGTTTCACTGGAACTAAAGCTCTCCAGCAGGTTATCAAGGCTGATTGCCGGTGTTGCCAGCCGCTCATCCTTCGCTTTGGTTTTTCTGAATTCAGCCGCTTCCCTGGCTCGCTTCTCGTCTTTTGTGACCATGAAACTGTCACCTGCAGCAGGTGTACCATTTAACCCAAGCACCAAAATTGGTGTAGCAGGTCCCGCGGACTTTATCCGTACGCCGCTCTCATCGTTTAACGCTCGAATCCGCCCAAACTGTTCACCAGCTACAATAATATCGCCTTGTTTCAGGGTGCCATTTTGCACAAGAAGTGTTGCGACTGATCCTTTACCCTTATCCAGTTCAGACTCAATCACCACCCCCCGGGCTGGACCATCTTCCACGGCAGTCAGCTCAAGAATTTCCGCCTGCAAGCTTACTGCTTCGAGCAGGTCGTCGATCCCTTGACCCGTTAACGCCGAAACCTGTATAAATTGTGTATCTCCACCCCAATCATCGGGTATGACTTCACGCGCGGCTAATTCATTCTTGACCCTCTCCGGATCGGCGCCTTCCTTGTCAATTTTGTTTACCGCAACCACTATCGGTACCCCCGCATTCTTCGCGTGGGCAATGGCTTCCTCGGTCTGCGGCATTACGCCATCGTCAGCAGCGACGACAAGAATGACGATATCTGTAGCCTTTGCTCCGCGGGCCCGCATCGCTGTAAACGCAGCATGGCCCGGTGTATCGATAAAACAGATTTCTCCATGGCTGGTGCCTACCCGGTAAGCGCCAATATGCTGGGTAATACCGCCTGCTTCACTTTCAGCAACTTTCGTATCACGAATATAATCCAAGAGAGACGTCTTGCCATGATCCACATGACCCATCACGGTAACTACGGGAGCCCTTGGTTTGGCTTCATTTTCGTATATCAGCTCATCTTCGAGAGATTTTACGATGGCATCTGCATCCACTACTTTGACGGAGTGACCAAATTCTTCCACCACCAGGATCGCCGTGTCCTGGTCAACCGACTGGTTGATGTTTACCGTCACACCGAGATTCATCAACGTCTTGATGACATCGGTAACCTTTACAGACATCCGTTGTGACAATTGCTGCACGGTGATGGATTCTCCGAGTTCCACTTCTCGTACCCGATCTTCCTTCGGCGCCTGAAACTTATGCTGAGCACCCAAGGGTTTCGCGATCACGGGACGTTTAGGCCTCGCCCCTGCAGTCAGTCCCAAGGTGGCAGTCCCCTCTTTGGGAACAACCTCAGAGGTTTCTTCCTCGATGAGTTCCTCAACTTCTTCCCCACGAATCTCCTGGACTTTGCGCTTGCGATCGCCATGCTCGGACTTCTTCTGCAGCAAATCCTCCTCATCAAGATCATGCCGATCCCGCTTATCTTTCCTGCTACTGACCTTGCTTTCTCGCGCTTCAACTTCAGCCGTTTTCTCCCTTTCAGCCTTGGCGGCAGCCTCAACCTTCTTTTCTTCCTCTTCTTTTGCACTACGCTCTACACGGTCTGCTGCCTTTTTTTCAGTTTCTTCGCGTCTTTTTTCCGCCTCGGCTTCCAGTTCAGCATGTGCCGCACGACGTTTCGCTTCCTCATCTGATGATTGGCTCGTAGCAGTTATGGAAGTGACTGCCGGGACGGCTTTCATTTCTTCATTCTCGACCGCACCCCGCCTGACGTAGGTTCTTTTCTTGCGAACCTCGACATTAACAGTACGGCCTCGACCTGCACTGCCGCCAGTTTTCAGTGTGCTTAACGTTCTACGTTTCAGCGTAATCTTTTTCGGCGCAGTTTCAGTTTCACCGTGGCTTCTTTTTAGGTGCGCCAACAATTCCTGCTTTTGATCTTCGCTAACCGTATCTTCTTCATTTTTTTGAGGCATCCCCGCCTCTTGCATTTGCTGCAATAAACGGTCAACAGGCGTTCCAATGGTCTCTGCCAGTTGTTTTGCCGTTACATTAGCCATTTATTCTTCCTCGATTAATCATCAAGCCTTTTCAGCCTGGTCATCTTCAGATGCAGCTTCTTCTTCTGCAAACCAGGGCGCACGGGCTGTCATAATGAGTTCACCGGCCCTTTCCGAAGTCAGATCCTTAATATCCAGCAGATCATCAATCGCCTGTTCCGCCAGATCTTCCATGGTTACCACGCCTATGGCTGCCAGCTGGAATGCAATGCGAGTGTCCATTCCGTCCATTTCCAGTAAATCGGCAGCAGGCTCTGTTTTACCAATCTCCTCTTCGCTGGCGAGTTCGAGAGTAGTCAGTGTATTTTTTGCCCGGCTTCGCAGCTCTTCCACGATGTCCTGATCAAAGCCATCGATAGCAATCATCTCCTCTATGGGAACATAGGCAATTTCTTCCAATGTCGTGAATCCTTCTTCCACAAGGACAATCGCCACATCTTCATCTACATCAAGCTGCTCCATAAAGCTTTCCTTGATGGCGCCGGCTTCCTGCTCATGTTTTTCACCCGCTTCTTCTTCCGTCATTATGTTGAGGGTCCAGCCTGTGAGTTCGCTGGCAAGTTTTACATTCTGCCCTCCGCGACCGATTGCCTGAGCAAGATTTTCCTCTGAGACTGCAATATCCATACTTTTTGTCTCTTCATCTACAACGATGGAGATAACTTCAGCAGGTGACATTGCATTAATCGCAAGTTGTGCAACATTATCGTCCCAAGGAACAATATCAATGCGCTCATTGCTAAGCTCTCCGGATACTGCTTGTACTCGTGAACCCCTCATACCAACACAGGCTCCTACCGGATCAATGCGGCCATCGTTAGTTTTTACGGCAATCTTTGCGCGAGAACCAGGATCCCTTGCCGCCCCAAGAATTTCTATAATTCCATCTGATATTTCAGGAACTTCAATCTTGAACAGCTCAATTAACATTTTTGACGAGGTTCGTGTCAATGCCAATTGAGGTCCACGGGCTTCCGGTCGAACTTCTTCCAGCAGGGCACGCAATCTGTCACCGACCCTAAACGTTTCTCTGGGAATCCATTCTTCTCTCGGCAGTAAGGCTTCAGCATTATTGCCCAGGTCCATTATTACCGCTTCCCGGGTAACTTTCTTCACCTGTCCGTTGATCAGTTCGCCAACCCGATGACGGTACGCTTCAACAACCTGCGCGCGTTCCGCTTCACGGATTTTTTGAACAATGACTTGTTTCGCTGTCTGTGCAGCGATTCTGCCAAATTCCACCGAATCTACCGGGATCTCGTAAAAACCGCCTAATTCCAGATTTGGGTCCTTCTCCTTCGCTTCGGTCAGGGTCATTTGCGCTTCCGGAAATTCCAATTCCTCTTCATCGCCCATTATTTCCCATCGACGAAACGAGTCGTATTCCCCTGTTTCTCTATCAATAGATACTCGAAGTTCCGCTTCATCGTTGTAGCGTTTCTTGGTTGCCGACGCTAAAGCGAGCTCCAACGCTTCAAAGATGACTTTTTCAGGCACACCTTTCTCGTTAGAAACCGACTCTACTACTAGCAGTATATCTTTACTCATTGCAATGCCTCAAATAACAACATTACAAGTGGTAGTTCTCCACTTGATCTTTTTACGAAGGCTAGGTCTCAGGAATGATATTGGCTCTTTCAATATCTCCAAAAGGAAAGAGTATTTCTTCATCATCATTTGAGCGGATGACAACATCCCCTTCTTCTATGCCACACAACAACCCAATATATTTTTTTTGTCCTTCGTAGGGTTTACATAACTTAAGCTTCACTCGCGCCCCTTTGAAGATTTCAAATTGCTCCAACTTGAACAGCCTTCTATCGAGACCCGGCGAAGATACCTCAAGAGTGTATTTCCCTTTGAATGGATCTTCCACATCCAACAAGCTACTCACTTGACGGCTAACTCGAGCACAATCTTCTACGTTAATACCTTCATCAGCATCAATGAATATCTTTAACAGAGAATATTTGCCCTGGACATGTCTTTCGACTCCCCAGAGCTTACATCCCAAACCTGTTACCACAGGTTCAATTAATGCCTCCAACTGTTCATTCATCTGCCTTTTTCCGGCTGTTTTCAATTCACAAACTGCAAATAAAAAATGGGCATAACGCCCATTTCCACAAATCAACGACAGGCTACAAATATTGCCTGTCATTTACCGCCTGAATTCGCCAAACGGCGGTAACAAGCTAACAAAAAGCCCCTTAAAAGGGGCCAAAAACTGTGGTAGCGGGGGCAGGATTTGAACCTACGACCTACGGGTTATGAGCCCGTCGAGCTACCAGACTGCTCCACCCCGCAACAACAAGGGGGCGAATTATAGGGATGTGGCGACAAGTGGTCAACCTTACGCATACCATGAATTTACTGCCGGATAGGAGAATTGGACACTTCGGGGTTCCGGACACCAGGGGCTCTCTTTTCCATAAGCAACGAATCTGGCGCAAACCATTAGTTTGGTATTGAACAGAGGACTTGACGGTCCGGTCGCGTAGACGTTCCGGCCTCCACGGCAGGGGTCAGGTGGCTTGTGATACATGCCTCTCGTGATTTTCTGCTCTGCAGAAAACAACCTCGGCGTTCACGTTTTGCTTCGCAAAGCCGTGAACTTGGTGCCGAAGAGAGGACTTGAACCTCCACGGGGTTTCCCCCACTACCCCCTCAAGGTAGCGTGTCTACCAATTCCACCACTTCGGCATAAAAGGGTTTGTCTAATTCTCCGGTATTTCCGAATCATTAATTTCCAGTTCGGGGAGTTCTGAATCTACCCCTGTCCGCAATTCCGGTAATTCTGCCCTGATCGGCATCTGCTGGATAACTTCAGGTATGCCCAGGTCACGGGCAGCAATGGATTTTTCCTTGGCGAAAAAGGCAAGTCCAAAACTAGTTAGGAAAAACGTGATGGCAATGGTCGTCGTTGTTCTCGAAAGGAAGTTCCCTGCACCGCCACTACCGAATACAGTAGAAGACGCCCCGCCACCAAATCCGGAACCCATGTCCGCACCTTTGCCCTGTTGCAATAACACCAGGCCAATAATCGACAGCGCAGCCAGCACATGAACTACAAGCACCAATGTTTCAATAATTTCCAAATCCATCTCAACCTTCCATCCTGTCGGCAGCAGCCATACAGATCATCAAAAAGTCATCACCTACAAGCGACGCGCCACCCACCAGGGCTCCGTCAATGTTTTCCTTCATGAAAAATCCCGCCGCATTCTCCCGGTTAACGCTCCCACCATACAAAATCAGCATATTCTCCGCCGTATCCGGGTCCTGCTGCTCTAACATCTCGCGAATTTGGTCATGTACCTCTTCTGCCTGTTCAGGAGAAGCGCTTTCTCCGGTTCCAATTGCCCAAATGGGCTCATAGGCGATAATACCCTCGGCAATCCCGGAAATTCCAACGGCATCCAATACTGCACAGACCTGGCTGGTTACCACTTCCATCGTTTGACCCGCCTGCCTTTGTTGTATGGTCTCGCCAACACATAGTATGGGAATCAGATCGTTCTCGATACAGATCTTGAATTTTCTGGCGACCTGCTCATCTGTTTCGGCAAACAATTGCCTCCTCTCCGAATGTCCCGCGAGACAATATCGACAGCCGACTTCCCTTAACATGGAGGCTTCAATTTCTCCGGTCAGCGCACCCTGTTCTCGCCAATCAACATTCTGGGCTCCTAGCCCAATAGAACTCCCTTGCAGTTCCCGACTGACCTGTTCGAGAAAAACGAACGGCGGAAACAGCACAGTTTGTACCTTACCCTGTTCACCTGCCACCATCCGGGTCACGAGTTCGGATATACCGACCTTCGTCCCGTTCATCTTCCAGTTACCTGCAACCAGTGGCTTTCTCACAAACTGGCCTGTTCCCGAGGACACCGGAGGCTTTCCATTAACCAACGGCTCTCTACTAGCTGAGGGTTCTTTATCAGCTGAAGGCTCTTTATCAGCTGAAGGCTCTCAAAAAGGCGGCAGATGTTAACGGCTTTGATCTCAAGTTTCAATTCTTTAGGGGTCCTCACTAGTGGGGATCTTAGCCTACTGCCTGTTCGACAACTTCAGCCAGTTCTTTTACCAGCTCCTCGACCAGCTCCCGATCTTCCCCTTCTACCATTACCCGAACCACAGGCTCCGTGCCAGATGGTCGAAGCAAAACCCTTCCTTTCCCATTCAGTTTCTTTTCAGTCGCCTTTACGGCATCGTTTACTGGCTGTATCGACTCGATGGTTATCCCTTGCCTGCACTTCACGTTGATCATGCGTTGAGGATACTTTTCCATCATCTTTTTTACCTTATGCAAATTCTTGCCCAGACATTCCGTCGCAGCTATGACCTGCAGCGCAGTAATAATCCCGTCGCCAGTAGAGGTCAGGTTGAGACAAATGATATGTCCAGAAGACTCTCCACCGATTTTCCAGTTTCGATTCTGCAGCTCCGCTATTACATAGCGATCCCCGACTGCCGCCCGGGCAAACGGGATATTTTGATTCTGAAGCGCTTTTTCCAGACCAAGGTTACTCATCAACGTACCAACTACGCCGCCATCAAGTGATCCGGACTGCTTTCGCCAGACAGCAATAATCAGCAACAATTCATCGCCATCGACCACATCCCCCATATGATCAACCATGATCACACGATCACCATCTCCATCGAGTGCTACACCAAAGTCTGCTTCTTCTTTTAACACCTTCTTAGCCAGAACTTCTGGAGTCGTGGAGCCGACTTGCTGATTGATGTTAAAGCCATCGGGATCCACTCCAACTTCAATGACCTCCGCGCCTAATTCCCTGAAAACACTTGGCGCTATGTGGTAGGTGGCGCCGTTAGCACAATCAACAACTATTCTTTTCCCCTTTAGATTGTAGTCAGACGGAAAGCAGCTTTTACAAAACTCAATGTAGCGACCTGCTGCGTCCTCAATCCTTGAGACTTTTCCAATGTGCTTTGATTCCACCATCTGCATGGTTGAATCCAGTTCCCGTTCAATGGCATATTCGACTTCATCATCCAGCTTTTTCCCCTCACCTGAGAAAAACTTTACTCCGTTGTCATAGTAAGGGTTGTGGGATGCGCTGATGACAATTCCAGCGTTGGCGTTAAATGTTCTGGTCAAATAGGCAATGGCGGGAGTTGGCATCGGGCCCAATAGCAAAACATCCATTCCTGCCGAGGCAAGCCCCGCTTCAAGGGCAGATTCAAACATATAACCGGAAATGCGAGTATCTTTACCAATGAGGACCCTGCCACGACCCTGAGTTAAAAAAACTTTACCGGCAGCCCAGCCCAGCCGAAGCATGAACTCAGCAGTAACCGGTTCCTCCCCGACCTTTCCCCGGATACCATCGGTTCCAAAATACCTTTTTGTCTTCATATTTTTTTTCCCAGGGATTCTGTTCTGATGGCGGTTGTAACTTTCATTGCGCTGACAGTTTCAGCCACGTCGTGTACTCGAACAATTTTGGCACCGCCGTCGATTGCCAACAGCGCACCGGTAACACTTCCCATTAACTGATCATCCGTTATCCTTGTAATGGTACTCTTTCTGGACAACCCCACCAACAACGGTAATCCATGCTCCCTGAAACTCTCAAGCCTGTTGATCAATCGTAAATTATGTTCTGGCGTCTTTCCAAAGCCAAAGCCTGGATCAAGTAATATTCGATTTTTGTTAATCCCTGCTTGGTTACAGGCTGAAATTCTTTCCAGGAAGAAGTCATTGATCTCCTGCAGCAGGTTCTGGTAACACGGCTCCATCTGCATGGTCAAGGGGTTACCTTTCATGTGCACCAGACATACCGGTAAACCGGTCTGCGCAGCAGCAGCTAGGGCGCCGTCCCGGCGCAATGCGCGCACATCATTGATTAAATCCACGTCCAAACCCGCAGTTTCCTGGATCACTTCAGGACTGCTGGTATCTACAGAAATACAGATATCAAATTGTTCTCGTATGCCCGTTATAACCGGCAGCAACCTCTCCATTTCTTCTTCAGGGGAACCAGTTCGGGCGCCGGGACGTGTCGATTCAGCGCCAACATCTATAATGTCGGCACCGCCCTTTATCATCTTTTCGGCTTGCTGTAGTGCCGCAGACGGCGCAAGAAACTGACCGCCATCAGAAAATGAGTCAGGAGTCACATTGAGTATCCCCATGACCAGTGGTCGGGATTCATCAAGGAGAGGTGTCAGTCTGGACATGGCTCAACAGGGCTAACAGATCCAGCCCATTTCTAATCAGCGACTAGTGTTCTGCAGCAGGATCGCCCACGGACCCAGTCGGGTGCGGTTTTTGATCTTCCTCTGGTTCAACGTCAGGCGTCGGAAGATCATCCTTGTCATCCAATACTTCTGGCGGGTGAGGTTTACGGCCAGCCATGATGTCATCAATTTGCTTACGATCTATCGTTTCATATTCCAACAGCGCTTCTGCCATTGCATCGAGCTTCTCGCGGTTTTCTTCGAGTATTTTTTTGGCAGTACCATAGCAATCATCAATGATCGCCCGCACTTCTTCATCAATCTTCCTCGCTGTTTCTCCTGATACCCGTAGACGAGTGGTTCCTACAGACATACCGAGAAATATTTCCCCGTCCTCCTCTTCATACATTAACGGACCTAACTTCTCTGACAAGCCCCATTTCGTTACCATCGACCGCGCCATCTTGGTCGCCTTCTCTATATCGTTAGCAGCTCCCGTTGTTATTCCGTTAGGACCTAGAGTCAGCTCCTCAGCAACTCTACCGCCGAACAAGGCGCATATCTGACTGATGATAGATTGCTTGCTCATAGAATATCGGTCTTCTTCGGGCAGAAACACGGTGACCCCAAGCGCCATACCCCTTGGTATTATCGTTACTTTATATGTCGGATCATGCTCGGGGACCAGATATCCAACAATACAATGGCCAGCTTCATGAAATGCAGTGTTCCTCTTCTCTTTCTCGGACATCACCATGCTTTTACGTTCTGCACCCATCATGATCTTGTCTTTGGCTTGTTCGAACTGCTGCATTGAAACCGTACGCCTGTCCTGTCTTGCAGCGAACAGTGCTGCTTCATTCACCACGTTGGCAAGGTCTGCACCTGAAAAACCTGGCGTACCTCGAGCAATAATGCCCGGATCAACATCCGCCCCAAGCGGCACTTTGCGCATGTGAACCTTTAGAATTTGTTCTCTTCCGCGAATATCGGGCATAGAAACTACAACTTGCCGATCAAACCGCCCGGGCCTGAGCAATGCCGGATCCAGAACGTCCGGACGATTGGTTGATGCGATGACAATAATACCCTCGTTACTATCAAAGCCGTCCATTTCCACCAACAACTGGTTTAACGTCTGCTCACGTTCGTCGTGTCCACCACCAAGACCTGCGCCACGGTGACGTCCAACGGCATCAATCTCATCGATAAAAATAATGCATGGGGTCTGCTTCTTCGCCTGCTCAAACATATCCCGGACTCTAGAGGCACCCACACCAACAAACATTTCAACAAAATCAGAACCGGAGATGGAGAAAAAGGGGACTTTAGCTTCACCGGCAATCGCTCTTGCTAACAAGGTTTTACCCGTGCCAGGCGCACCAACCATCAATGTACCTCTGGGAATTCGACCCCCTAACTTCTGGAACTTCCCGGGGTCCGCGAGAAACTCCACCAGTTCCTGTACCTCTTCTTTGGCTTCATCAACGCCAGCAACATCAGCAAATGTCGTTTTGATCTGATCGTCACCCAACAATTTGGCTTTACTCTTACCAAAAGAAAGCGGGCCGCCTCGACCACCCATTCCTCCCTGCATCTGGCGCATGAAAAACATGAAAACCGCGATGATGACCAGAATGGGGAAACTTGCCACCAACAATTGAGTCCAGATGCTTTGCTGTTCAGGACGGTTACCCCGGAAACGCACATTGTGATCCAGCAAGTCGTCTATCAAGGCGTTGTCCGCTATCTGCGGCTGTATGGTTTCGAATTGCACGCCGTTAAATCGCTCTCCGATGATAGTGAGGCCATCCACTTCAACCGTTTTTACCTGATTCAGGTTAACGAGTTCCAAAAATTCGGAATAATCAATCTCCTCAGGTCCACGGTTGACGTTGAAATTCTGAAAAACCGTCAGCAATACTGCTGCAATTATCAACCAAAGCAGCAGGTTTTTACCCATGTCATTCAATGATTTGTCCTCACTATTTGCGGTCCTTTCGCATGTCTACTCGATCATTCCGTCCGTTAAATTAAGAAGCCGTTGCAGGGTGAGCAACCTTACTATAGATCAATTAGGTCACCAAACGTTCGATTCTTCAACAGGGAATCTTTTGATTATACAGTCATATGTCTTAGTGGTTATGCTTGCCGCCTTTAAAACCAAGACCCAGCAGGTATATCTCCCTCGATGTCGTCCTCGATGCACGTGGCTTAAAATTGGTCACCCGTTCAAATCCACTGCGAAACAACTGGCGAATCACATTGATTCCCTCACCCTCAAAGCATTTGACCAACAACGCACCATCCTTGCGCAATACTCGAACTGCAAAGTCATGGGCAAGTTCTGCAAGGTACATGGATCGTGGCTGGTCGATGTCCTTCATACCACTTAAGTTTGGGGCCATATCCGAAATTACAAGGTCGACTCCTGAATCCCCGGCCAGTGCAATTAAAGCCTGTAGCGGCCCCTCTTCTGTAAAATCTCCCTGGATAACAGTTACCCCGTGTATAGGCCGCATCTCAAGAATATCCAGTGCCAGAATCTTTCCCCTTTCCCCTGTTCTGGCAGCAGCTACCTGGGACCAGCCCCCCGGGGCTGCGCCCAGGTCAACAACCACTGCACCTGGCTTCAAAACATGAAATTTATCGTCAATTTCTAGCAGTTTATAACTCGCCCTCGAACGATAGCCCTCGGCGCGGGCTCGCTTCACATACTCGTCATCTTCGTGGTCTGCCAGCCATTGACGGCTGGATTTCGATCTTTTTGTCATTGCAGAAAGTCGCTTTATAAAAGAGCCGGGATAGCGTCTGACGACTGACTCGGGTAGAATCGCCGGCCGAATTATCCACCAATATGAATTATCCACCTTACAAAATGTTAAACCAGAAAGATAAAAAGCGTTTTCGTGCTATTGGCCATCACCTGAGTCCGATCGTAACCATTGGTGACAAAGGTTTGTCGACAAGGGTGGTGTCAGAACTCGCCCGGGCTATTCGTGATCATGAACTCATCAAAATCAAGCTGCTCACAGGCGATCGTAACGAGCGCAACGTGACTATCGCTGAAATCCAGCAGCAACTGGGTATAGAAGTCGTGCAGTGCATCGGCAAGGTGGCCCTGATCTATAAAGCGGCCGCAAAACCCGACCCGGCCTTGTCCAATCTCCATCGCACAGATGTATTCTAGCTAGATCCTACTCACGAGACGATCTTTCACTACTCAGCGTGTTCGGGTCACCGCGGATAATAAGCGATCATTATCTCTTTCTAATCCCAACGGGTAAGGAATCTCGCGAAGAGAGCTTCATCTTTTGTGCCCGGCGAGTTCGAACTGGAAACTTCTGGACCGCTGACAGTTAAATGTGCTCTACGGAGCAGATTTCGTATTCAACATCCCCATTGGGCGTGACCACCACCACGACATCGCCGAGCGCTTTACCCACAAGGGCTCTGGCAACCGGTGAATATATGGATATCTTATTCACTTTTATATCTGCCTCGTCATCGCCCACAATCTGGTAGATACTCTCTTCATCATTGTCAAGATTGATCAATTTCACGGTGGCGCCAAAGACAACTTTACCGCTCGGCGCTATCGATTTCACATCTATCACCTGGGCAGCAGACAACTTATTCTCGATTTCCAGGATGCGTCCTTCAATGAACCCCTGCTCCTCTTTGGCATACTGATATTCAGCATTTTCACGAAGATCCCCCTGCTCAAGCGCTAAAGAGATGGCTTTGACTATCCGCGGGCGCTCCACTGATTTCAGGCGTGTTACTTCGGTGTGCAACGCTTCTGCTCCAACGGCTGTCATTGGAATTTTTTCCATATTACCTCTGAATTTTTCTACCTGTGTATCTTGACCCAAATCAGAATCGTTAACGTCGAAAAGAATCGCCGAATCGTCCTTTATAGCCTAGACCTGCTCTATCGTAAAGACCACGATCTGCCCCTACAGGCGAATCATACCCGGCGAAACTCTCTTTTTAGCAGGTCCTGCAATCGATAAACCTTGCCCTTTTCGCCGTGGCGCAACGCAGCGATACTGGCGCGCCCACCCGCCATCGTGGTGGTATAGCATACCTTGTACTGCAGCGCAGTACGCCGAATCGCAAATGAGTCTGCAATGGCTTGCTTGCCTTCGGTGGTGTTGATAATAAAGTCCACTTCCTTATTTTTCAGCATATCCGTTACGTCAGGTCTGCCTTCCTGGACCTTGTTGACGACCGCGACGTCCATACCTGCGTCCCTGATCGTGCGGGCACTGCCGCGAGTTGCGACGAGATCAAAACCCAGTTCAATCAGCTCCCTGGCCATATCTGCTAACTGGTCCTTATCAGCATCGCGCACGCTGAGAAACACCTTGCCAGAAGCAGGAATCCTGTCATCCGCTGCAATCTGGGCCTTCCCGTATGCCTCAGCGAAAGTCTCGCCAATACCCATAACTTCGCCGGTAGATTTCATTTCAGGACCCAGAATGGGATCAACCCCGGGAAATTTACCAAACGGAAATACCGCTTCCTTAACGCAGAAGTAACTAGGGATGACTTCTTCCGTAACGCCCTGTTCTTCAAGAGAGACTCCGACCATACACCTGGCGGCTACTTTCGCCAGTGAAACGCCGATACTTTTCGACACGAATGGCACGGTCCGAGACGCACGCGGGTTAACCTCCAGAACGAACACGTTACCGTTTTGTACCGCCATCTGAACATTCATAAGGCCAATGACGCCAAGTTCCATTGCCATGTCTTTTACCTGTTCTCGCATAATGTCCAGGACTTCGTCATCAAGACGATATGGCGGCAGTGAGCAGGCAGAATCTCCAGAATGTACGCCCGCCTGTTCTATATGTTCCATTATTGCGCCTATGACGACCTGCTTGCCGTCGCTAACCACATCGATGTCCACCTCAATGGCCTGATCCAGATATCGATCCAGCAAAATAGGGGACTTACCGGAAACATACACAGCCTCGCGCATATAGGTTTTAAGTTCGACCTGGTCATAAACTATCTCCATCGCACGCCCTCCCAGAACATACGACGGCCTGACCATCAACGGAAAACCAATCATCGAAGCAGCCTCTACTGCCTCTTCCAGGTTCGTCACCGTCTTGTTCGGCGGCTGTTTCAAACCCAGTTTGTCAATCATCTGCTGGAACCGTTCCCTGTCTTCCGCTCGATCAATCGCATCCGGTGAAGTCCCGATGATGGGCACACCGGCTTCCTCCAGCGCCTTGGCAAGCTTCAGCGGTGTCTGTCCGCCGAACTGGACTATGACCCCTTTGGGTTTTTCCAATTCCACAATCGACAGCACATCCTCGAGCGTCACCGATTCAAAATAAAGACGATCAGAAGTATCGTAGTCCGTTGAGACGGTTTCCGGATTGCAATTGATCATGATGGTTTCAAAGCCATTTTCTCGCAAGGCAAGCGCTGCATGAACACAACAATAGTCAAATTCGATGCCCTGGCCTATTCTGTTGGGACCTCCGCCCAACACGATAATCTTATCGCGATCGGATGGTCTGGCCTCACATTCATCCTCGTAGGTGGAATACATATAGGCAGTAGAGGACTCAAATTCACCCGCACAACTGTCAACCCGGCGATAAACAGGCCTCACTTCAAGCGCCAGTCGTTTTGAGCGAACCTCTGCTTCCGTCGTTTCTAAAATCGCCGCTATTCGCGCGTCTGAAAATCCGTGACGCTTCAACTGGAACATCTGCGCTCTATCGATCTGCTTTAGGGGAGTCCCAGCGAGATCGTTTTCGCGACGCACGATGTCTTCAATCTGAACTAAAAACCACGGGTCTATTCCTGTCAGGTCGTGAATTTCATCGAGTTTAAATCCGAGACGAATTGCATCTGCCAGGTATAGAATTCTGTCTGCACCAGCAACCCGCAGCTCCTTGCGTAAACTGCCAAAGTCAACAGAATCCTTATCGATGATTGGCGTAAAACCATCTATACCAACTTCCAGTCCGCGCAATGCTTTTTGCATTGATTCCTGGAATGTTCTGCCAATAGCCATCACCTCGCCAACGGATTTCATCTGCGTTGTGAGAATGTTTTCCGCCTGCGGAAACTTCTCAAACGTGAAGCGTGGAATCTTTGTAACAACGTAGTCGATAGAAGGCTCGAAGGATGCAGGCGTAACCCCACCGGTGATTTCATTGGACAGTTCATCGAGTGTATAGCCAACAGCCAATTTGGTTGCGATCCTGGCGATGGGAAAGCCAGTCGCTTTCGAAGCCAATGCGGACGAACGGGAAACACGCGGATTCATCTCGATAACCAACTGGCGTCCGCTCTCAGGATTCACGGCAAACTGGACATTTGAGCCGCCAGTCTCAACACCGATAACGCGTAACACCGCTATAGAGGCGTTTCGCATTATCTGGTATTCCTTGTCTGTGAGTGTCTGCGCAGGAGCGACAGTAATCGAGTCTCCCGTGTGTATACCCATCGGGTCAAGGTTCTCAATTGAGCAAACGATGATGCAGTTGTCGTTTTTGTCCCTGACCACTTCCATCTCGTACTCTTTCCAACCCAGCAGGGATTCGTCGATCAACAGTTCATTCGTTGGTGACAGATCCAATCCACGGGTACATATCTCGATAAGATCTTCCTGATTATAAGCAATCCCTCCACCGGAACCGCCCATGGTGAAAGACGGTCGGATGACACAAGGGTAGCCCAGTTGCACTTGAACCTGTTTCGCCTCTTCCAACGAGTGGGCAAAGGCACTTCTTGGTGTCTCAAGGCCAATCTGTTTCATCGCTTTGTCAAACAGTTGCCTGTCTTCCGCCCTGTCGATCGCTTCACGACTGGCACCAATCAGTTCAACTTCATATTTATCAAGTACTCCCTCACGGGCCAGGTCCAGCGCACAATTCAAGGCAGTCTGGCCGCCCATGGTCGGCAGTATGGCATCTGGTCTTTCTTTTTCGATTATCTTCGCCAGGGTCTGCCAGTGCACCGGCTCAATATAGGTTGCATCAGCCATTGCCGGATCTGTCATAATTGTCGCGGGATTGGAGTTGACCAGGATGACCCTGTATCCCTCTTCTTTCAGCGCTTTACAGGCCTGGGTACCCGAGTAGTCAAACTCGCATGCCTGACCGATCACAATGGGGCCGGCGCCGATGATAAGAATGCTCTTGAGGTCAGTTCTTCTCGGCATTTCGAGCCCCGATAAGTCTAATAAAGTGATCAAAGAAAGGTGCTGCATCATGGGGTCCGGGACTGGCCTCCGGATGACCTTGAAATCCAAATGCAGGCCGATCGTTCAGATGAATGCCCTGCAGCGAACCATCGAACAAGGATCGATGTGTAATTCGAACGTTGTTAGGCAGGGATTCACCATCAATGCAAAAACCGTGATTCTGGCTGGTGATAAGAACACTGCCATCTTCCAGGTTTTTGACCGGGTGGTTGGCGCCGTGATGACCATGATTCATTTTAATCGTCTTCATTCCTGCTGCTAATCCCAGTAGCTGCAAGCCGAGGCAGATACCAAAAATCGGAATATCTGTCTGCAGAAGTTCTTTGATAGCCGAGATGGCATAGTCGCATGGGTCAGGATCACCCGGACCATTTGACAAAAATACACCATCAGGTTTCATTGCCAGCACCTGCGCCGCCCCGGTTTTCGCCGGTACCACGCTTAACCTGCAGCCCCGGTCAACCAGCATGCGCAAGATGGTCCGCTTCACCCCAAAATCGTACACCACCACATGAAAAGGAAGATCGTCAGAAACTTGATAGCCTTCTCCCAACCGCCATGAGCCGTGCTCCCAGGTATAGGCTTTATCGACGGTGACTTCTTTAGCGAGATCCATGCCTTCCAAGCCTGCAAAGCTGCCGGCCTGTTCGATCGCTTTTTTAACAACCAGGTCATCGATAGTCCCACCGGCAACAACACAACCCTTTTGCGATCCCTGTTCTCTAAGAACACGGGTTAAACGTCGGGTATCGATCTCGGCAATGGCGACTATCTCTTTCTTCACAAGATAGTCCGACAAGCTGATTTCCTTGCGCCAGTTACTGGCAATTAATGGCAGATCGCGAATGATCAGCCCCGCAACCCAGACCCCGGCTGACTCCTCGTCTTCCTCATTCACCCCGGTATTTCCAATATGGGGGTATGTCAGGGTCACGATCTGTTTTGCATAGGACGGGTCTGTCAGTATTTCCTGGTACCCGGTCATGGCGGTATTGAAGACGACTTCACCAACGGAGTTCCCGCTTGCACCAATAGCAACACCTTCGAACACTAATCCGTTCTCGAGTGCAAGTATTGCTCTACCGGTCAAGGGCGAGTCTCCAGGTCATAGATTTTTAAGGATTGAATACGTATATCGAAAAAAAGCGAGATGGATAATTCCCATCTCGCTTTTCAAATCTTCTTGTAGGTCGACATCATACTGGCGCGACATTCTAATCGAGCGAGTGATTTCTTTCCAGTGTGATGATGAAATATTGACGATTAGGCCATCATCTTGAGCGCCTTTCAGGACGATTCTTTCAAACCAAGGACATCTCCCATATCAAACAGGCCCTTTTCCCGGTTCATAATCCACGATGCTGCGCGCACCGCTCCCTCGGCGAAGTTGACTCGGCTGTGAGCCCGGTGGGTTATTTCTACCCGTTCCCCGGTGCCAGCAAAAACAACAGTATGCTCGCCTACAATATCTCCCGCCCGCAGCGAATGGAAACCGATAGCGTCTCTGCCTCGCTCTCCCGTATCGCCCTCCCGTCCGTATACGGCAATATCCTTAAAGTCGCGATCCAGGGTATCTGCAATAATTTTACCCATGGTCAATGCGGTTCCCGATGGGGCGTCTACCTTGTGCCGGTGATGGGCTTCGATGATTTCAATGTCGACAGTATCACCGAAAATCTGGGCTGCTACCTGCACTAATCGAAATGTAGCGTTGACCCCGACACTAAAATTGGACGCAAAGACAACGGCAATGTTGGAGGTCAACTCCATCAGACGACTTTTCTCAAGTTCACTCAGTCCAGTGGTACCGATAATCATCTTGCGCCTGAAACTGGCACATGTTTCCATGTTTTCCGCCGTGGCAGCTGCAATAGTGAAATCGATCAAAACATCAAATTCTTCACAGACAGATGCCAGCTGATCAGTAACAGGAATACCCAAATTGCCGATACCAGCCAACTCACCCGCGTCGCTGCCTATGACTGGCAAACCCGCCTGTTCGACAGCCGCGGTTAATTCCAGGCCTTCGGTTTCTGTAATCGTCTGAATTAAGGTTCGACCCATTTTTCCGGCCGCACCTGTCACTGCAATTTTCGTCACTGAAGTCTCGATCAATCGGTAAGTGAATCAATAAAATGCTTAACCCCATCAAGCCAACTGGCCTGCCGTGGAGATTGCCTGGCGCTGTATTCCTCGGCGAACTCGCACAGCAGGTCTTTTTGTTTTTTGGTCAGGTTTACAGGCGTTTCCACGACTATCCTGCAGTATAAGTCACCCACACCACCGCCCCTGACCTGGGTCACATTCACGCCTTTGCCACGCAGCCTGAACAGCTTACCGGTTTGTGTTTCAGGGAGAATCTTCAGATTTACCCGACCCTCGAGTGTCGGTACTTCCAGTTCACCGCCAAGCGCCGCATCGACAAAACTGATGGGTACTTCACAGTGCAGGTCTTCGCCATCACGGGTGAAAATAGAATGTTCACGTACATTGATCTGCACATACAGGTCACCCGCCGGCCCGCCATTGGCACCAGCCTCACCTTGCCCGGGTAATCGGATTCGATCACCGGTATCGACTCCTGGCGGGATCTTAACCGCAAGCGTCTTCTGCTCTTCAACCCGCCCCTGTCCACGGCATTGCCTGCACGGATCAGAAATAACCTTGCCTTTACCGCGGCATCGGGGACAAGCCTGCTGAATCGAGAAAAATCCCTGGCGCGCGGTAATCTGACCCAGGCCACCACACTGCACGCAATCAACTGGCGATGTACCCTTTCGAGCACCGGAGCCCAGGCACTCGGAACAGCTAACCAGCGTTGGGATTTTGATCTTTGGGTTAGCGCCCTTGACCGCTTCTTCCAGAGTAAGGTTGAGCACATACTTGAGGTCAGTTCCGCGATGCACCTGGTGATGGCCACCTCGGCCGCCCGAGAAGATATCCCCGAAGACATCCTCGAAGACAGAACTGAAACTACCCGTATTGGCGAAACCACCACCGGCAGAACCATCGACTGCGGCGTGGCCAAACTGATCATAGGTCGAACGTTTCTGCCTATCCGTAAGCACTTCTGCTGCTTCGCTTGCTTCCTTGAATTTATCTTCCGACCGGGAATCGTCAGGATTGCGATCCGGATGATATTTCATGGCCAAACGGCGATAGGCTTTCTTAATTTCCTGTTCAGAGGCATCCCGGGAGACCCCTAAAACCTCATAGTAGTCACGCTTGGCCATATCTTATTCTCTTGTCCTGAGCCAAAGGCGAAGGATCTCGGTGTCCACTCACATGTTCCTTTGTAAATCCTTCGAGTTCCTTCGCCTTCGGCTCAGGACAGGCAGAACAAGTCATGCCTGCTTATCGTCTTTGACCTCTTCGAACTCTGCATCGACCGCGTCTGTATCAGCAGAACTCCCGGCTGCAGCCTCGTCTGGATCTGCGGTCTGTGCCTGTTCCGTATACATTCGCTGTGCCAACTGTGACGATACCTCAGTCAACTTCTGGGTTTTTGCTTCAATCTCTGCTTTGTCGTCACTTTTGACGGCCGCTTCAAGTTCCTCGATAGCGGCTTCAATACTGGCTTTCTCGTCTTCTTCCACCTTATCGCCTGCTTCTTGCAGCGTCTTCCTGGTGGCGTGAATCATCCCGTCTGCCGTATTCCTGGCAGTAACCAGCTCTTCAAATTTACGATCTTCCTCAGCGTGAGATTCTGCATCCCTTACCATCCGATCGACTTCTTCATCACTCAGGCCGCTGGAAGCTTTGATGATGATGGACTGTTCCTTCCCCGTGACCTTGTCTTTGGCAGACACATTGAGGATACCATTGGCATCCAGGTCAAAGCTGACCTCAATCTGTGGCGTGCCTCGAGGCGCTGGTGGTATATCAGACAAATCAAATCGACCCAGCGATTTGTTCTGTGTAGCTTGCTTACGCTCACCTTGCACAACATGAATCGTCACTGCAGGCTGGTTATCGTCAGCGGTAGAAAACACCTGGGTTTTCTTGGTGGGTATCGTGGTATTTTTTTCAATCAGGGGACTCATCACGCCACCCATGGTCTCAATACCCAATGACAAGGGTGTAACATCAAGTAACAAGACATCCTTCACATCCCCTGCGAGAACAGCCGCCTGAATTGACGCGCCCAGGGCAACCGCTTCATCCGCGTTAACATCCTTCCGTGGATCCTTGCCGAAAAACTCCGTCACCTTTTTTTGCACCAAAGGCATTCGAGTCTGCCCACCGACAAGGATGATGTCATCAATTTCGGAAACACCCAGATCAGCATCTTTCAATGCGATTCGGAGGGGTTCAAGCGTACTGTCCACCAGTTCTTCAACCAGCGACTCCAGTTTCGCCTGGGTGACTTTAATGACAAGGTGCTTCGGTCCTGTGGCATCCGCAGTAATGTAAGGCAGATTCACTTCAGTCTGTGTACTGGTAGACAATTCAATCTTGGCTTTCTCCGCTGCCTCTTTCAGGCGTTGCAGTGCCAGGGGATCATTGTGCAGATCCATGCCGGACTCTTTTTTGAACTCATCTGCAAGATATTCGATCAGGCGAAGGTCAAAATCTTCACCGCCAAGAAAGGTATCGCCATTGGTGGACAAGACTTCGAACTGTATTTCACCATCCACATCGGCGATCTCGATGATGGATATATCAAAGGTACCGCCACCCAGGTCGTAAACAGCAATGGTGGAATCTCCCCTCGACTTATCCATACCATAAGCCAGTGCGGCAGCAGTAGGCTCATTGATGATCCGTTTTACTTCCAGACCTGCAATCCTTCCAGCATCCTTGGTAGCCTGACGCTGGGAATCATTGAAGTATGCGGGAACGGTAATCACCGCTTCTTTTACTTCCTCACCCAGGTAATCTTCGGCAGTTTTTTTCATCTTGGCCAGGACTTGCGCAGAGATCTGTGGTGGCGCCATCTTTTCACCCTTGACCTCAACCCATGCATCGCCGTTTTCGGCCCTCGTGATGGTGTAGGGGACCATCTTTATATCACGCTGAACAACGTCGTCATCAAACTTGCGACCGATCAGGCGTTTAACCGCAAAGAGAGTATTCTGAGGATTAGTGACTGCCTGTCTCTTCGCAGCCTGACCAACGAGAATTTCTTCATCTTCGCCAAAACCGACAATGGAGGGGGTCGTCCGATCGCCTTCTGAATTTTCTATGATTTTTGGACTACCACCTTCCATTATCGCCACACAGGAGTTAGTCGTCCCTAAATCGATACCTATAATTTTACCCATTCCTTCATCTCCGATTGTCTAACCTGACTGTGCGGGTCTAAAGTCGCTTACAGGTCAATTTTAATAATCTGTTGAGTTCTATATTGGCCTTGATCGCTAAATTTCAAGACACTTGGCAAACCCAGCCACAGGCGCTTGGTAGAGCTAGTCCTCAGGTGCTTTCGACACCATGACCATGGCGGGCCGCACCAGGCGTGAATTCAATTTGTAGCCTTTCTGTACCACCGCAAACACTGAATTGGGTTCCATATCCGGCTTTTCCACCACGGTCATCGCCTCATGGGCAGTGGGATCAAAGGGTTCACCCAGTGGATCAACCACCTCGACGTTTTCCCTGTGCAGCGCATCCAGAAGTAGTTTGTGGCAGAGTTTGATGCCTTCCATCACCGAATCATCTTCTGCATGGCCGTCCTCCTCGGATGATTCAAGGGCTTTTTCAATGCTGTCTAACACGGGCAGCAGGTTTTGCAGGAATCGCTCCATACCGAATTTATGCGCATTTTCAATATCCCGTTCGCTGCGGCGACGCACATTCTGCATCTCTGCCTCTGCTCGCAGGGCGATATCCTGGAACGTTGCTACTTCTTCAAGCGCCTTCTCCAGCTGCTCCTCAATTGAAATCTCTACAGGATCAGGGTCGTCCTCTACCACTGAATCGTCGTCAGCAGCCTCTGCGACGGTCGATTCAACGATTTCCTCTTCCGGAACGTTTGCCCCAGTGACAGTCGAATCTTCTTTTTTGGTTTCTTCTCCCGGATTGGACATACAGCAATTGCTCCAACACAACTTTAAATACGTCTACCCTATATGGGGACTGGCATGAAGCATTCAAGTCTTGGCAAGTCGCTGGTATCCGGATGCCTTCAAATAACGCGGGACTGGTACCAGAGGACTATAGAGGGAAACTAGCGCCTGGATGAATCAAGCGCTGCGCTGAGCACCCGCGCGGTCGCATCAACGATAGGGATGACCTTCTCGTAAGCCATACGGGTAGGTCCAATGACGCCGAGTACACCCACCAGTTCACCTTCAATCTGGTAGGGGGCGGTCACAACGCTGCATTCATCCAGCAGTTCGTACCCAGATTCCTGGCCAATGAACAGCTGTACGCCTTCGGTATCCATGCAACGATCAAGTAAATGCAGGATGTCCCCTTTCAGCGAAAACGCTCTAAATAATTCCCGGATATCGTCCAGTGCCTTGTCCTGTGCAAGGACAAACAGGTTTTCCTGGCCGGCGATGACAAAATCCCCTCCATCTGCTGAATTAATGTCTTCGGAACTAAATGCCTGCTCTGCAACTTCCAGTGTTGTTTGCATCAAGGAATTCATACTCTCGCGATCAGTCTGCATGGAAGAAATCAATTTTGAACGAATATGGCTCAGGACCTGCCCGCCAAACTGGTGATTAATGAAGTTAGCTGCTTCCTTGAGCTGGATCTCCGAATAAGGCTCCCTGGTATAGATCACGCGATTTTGTACTTCATGATCATCCAACACCATGATCACCAGGACACGGTTGTCGTTGAGGCCAAGAAATTCAACATGGCGCAGCAGCACCTGCTCTCGCTTGGGGATTGTCACCAGCCCCGCCATGCGTGTCACCTCGGACAATATGCTCGAAGCGGATTGCACCAGCTCCTGGGCACTCATATCGGGATCAAGACTACGATACAAATGTTCCAGGTCATAGTCCGCAAGTGGTTCTACACGAATCAGGCTATCGACAAAAAATCGATAACCCATGTGCGTCGGTATCCTGCCGGCAGATGTATGCGGAGAACGGACAAAGCCCCGCTCCTCAAGGTCTGCAATGATGTTACGGACCGTGGCCGAGCTTACAGGATTTTCAGCTGAATCAGCGAGTGTTTTGGAGGCAACAGGCTGCCCATCGGCAATATATTGCTCTACCAACGCTTTTAGCAGCCGTTGGGCCTTTTCGCTGACATTTTGTTGGGTCACCACGATCGTCGGTTGACTCTAAAACCTGTATTAGGATTTTGCCAATATAAGCTTTTAATCGAAATAAACAAAGTGCCCACAGCTTCCTTTAGTAACAACCCACAGCTTTCTTTAATAATAGTCCACAGCTACCTTTTAATAAATGTGCACAGCAGCCTTAATAAAAGCCCACAGCGGCTTGTGACGATAGGAGACGGCTGACACCAATCCAGTCAATTTCAGCATTGCGTCACTAGTCCAGGTTAAGTTTAATAGCAGTACACAATAACCTGCTGAAAAGATGTTAAAGCACCTGACCATCTCCAACTTTGCCCTCGTGCATCAGCTCGATCTTTCCTTCAGTTCCGCCATGACGGTGGTTACTGGAGAAACCGGTGCCGGTAAATCCATCATGCTTGATGCCCTTGGATTGACACTTGGAGACCGGGCCGATACCAATCTTATCGCAGCGGGTGCAGAAAAAGCAGAGATACACAGCATCTTTGAGATCGACGCCCCCGGATTAGCTGCTGATTGGCTGAGCGAAAGAGATTTAGTTGATGATGGCAACGCCGTTATCCTGCGCCGTATCATCACTCGAGACGGACGTTCGCGCGGCTTTATCAATGGTGTGCCGACTACCGTGGGTGACCTGAAAACATTTGGCGACCTGCTGATCGATATCCATACACAGCATGAACACCAGTCACTTCTGAAAAGGGAGACCCACCGTCGCCTTCTGGACGAATATGGCAATCTGGTTGAAAAGGCGGCTGAACTTCAACAGGTGTTCGCTAAATATAGAACATGTGCGTCGAAACTTGAACAACTGACCAGCGGCAACGAGGAACAATCCGCACGCCAGCAATTACTCGCTTACCAGGCAGAAGAATTAGCAGAACTCGACCTTCAGTCGGCTGAAACAGCACTGCTTGAGCAGGAACAGAAACAATTGGCAAACGCAGAAAACACCCTGCAACAATGTCAGCAGGCAATAACCTTGTGCAAATCGGAAGACGATGACAACTTATTGTCCTGGGTCTCAAAAGCAGCGAATCTTCTGTCCCGTATTGATGATGACCAGCTTGCGCCAATCGTTGAGTTGTTGTCATCCAGCCGGATTCAAATTGAAGAAGCCACAATTGACCTAGAACACTACGTACAAAATCACGATGTTGATCCCGCGCGACTTCAGTTCGTTGAGACTCGCCTCGGGGACATCTATGAGATTGCCAGGAAACACCGAATTGACCCTTCCGATATTCCCGATCTCGTGAAAAAAATCAATACGGAGCTGGCAGCCTTTGCCGACATGGGTAGTAACATTGATCACTTGTCCACGGACCTGGTATCTCTCAAGAACGACTACCAAAAGCTGGCGACCAAACTTGGCAAAGCAAGACGCAAAGCAGCTGTAACACTAGAGACTCAGGTGTCTGAGAAGCTGGTTGAGCTGGGCATGGCTGGTGCGACGTTTCAGATATCGTTGGCCCCGATTGCCGCGGGTCATCTTTCCGCCAACGGCCTGGAGGAAATCGAGTTCCTTATCAGCACCAATCCCGGACAAAAACCCGGGTCATTGAATAAAATTGCATCGGGCGGAGAACTGTCCCGCATCAGCCTCGCGATTCAAGTCGTCACCGCTCATACCTCCCGTGTCCCTACCCTCGTATTTGACGAGGTAGACGTCGGCATTGGCGGTGCTGTCGCTGAAGTTGTCGGCGCACTGCTGCGCGAGCTTGGTCAACAGGCGCAGATCATCTGTGTGACCCATTTGCCCCAGGTCGCGGCCCAGGGACACCAGCATCTCAAGGTTACCAAAGGCAGCAAGAAAAACGGGGCGATTATCAGCGTTGCGCCTCTATCTGAAACAGAGAAGGTGGAGGAAATTGCGCGCATGCTGGGTGGCATTGAAATGACAGATCAGTCGCTCGCCCATGCAGAAGAGATGTTTACCACTGCACAAAAATAAAAACGTTTACTTACAATCCGGGCACAAGCCATACATATTCAGATTGTGATCCGTTAGCTCGAAACCCAATTCCTTCGCTACCGCCTTCTGCCTGAATTCGATCTCATCATCTGCAAATTCTTCAACCCGGCCGCACTTTACGCAGACAATATGATCGTGATGCGATTCCGGCATTAATTCAAAGACGGAGTGCCCCCCCTCGAAATGATGACGCGCGACCAGACCTGCCCGCTCGAACTGGGTCAGCACCCGATACACGGTCGCAAGGCCAATTTCCTCACCGCCTTTCAGCAGCATCTTATAAACATCTTCCGCACTGACATGTCGAATCTCAGAACTTTCGAGAATCTGGAGGATCTTAATTCTTGGAAGCGTGATCTTGAGACCAGCATCCTTTAATTCCTGGGACTCAGCTGCCATGTGTTTGGAACCTTTTTGTACAGGGACGTAGAAGATTCAGCTACAATCGATTATCTACAGTTATTACCACATTTGGAAGGGATGTTCCCTTAATTCTACATAATGAAAGCAGTTCCGGTAGTCGCCATGATTCTGTTAATCATGGGCTGTTCAACCTTCAGATTTCCAGGCGTGCACCGCATCACGGTCCAGCAAGGCAATGTCATCTCCCAGACGATGATTGACAAGCTTAGGCCCGGGATGACCAAGAGCCAGATTAGATTCATCCTCGGCAACGCGGTGGTTGATGATTCCCTCGATCGGGATCAATGGGATTACGTCTATACCATTCAGGTTGCTGGTGGCGAAGTATTAAGACGCATACTCATACTTCACTTCAGGGAAGAGCGACTCAGTTACTTTGAAGGTGATTTTTTGCCTTCAGAAAACGCAGAACTGACGACCACTGAAGAAGACTAGGGAACGTCCGATTAAGGTCGGTATGCCGCACCACTATTTCCGCCATAACTGCGTCAGAGTCGTACTCAAAAATTTGTTAACTCAACGCATGTTTACAAATTTTCTGCGTGCGCCTCTTCTTTGTTCTGACGAAAATACCCTCTTAATCAGACGTTCCCTAGTTTTTCACTTTCTTTTGAGCTCTCCTCCGCCTGGCCTCTTTAGGGTCAACCAACAGCGGACGATAGATCTCTACCCGATCATGATCTTTAAGCACCTTTTCGTCGTTAGCCAACTTGCCAAAGAGACCCTTACGAGAATCGTCTATATTAATTTCCGGACATTTATCTGCTATCGCCGATAGCCTGATCGCCTCAATAAGCGTCGTGCCTCGCTGAACCTGCAACTCAATCAGTGTCTGGTCTTCAGCAGTGCCGTATGCTACCTCGATAGTGATGACATCATCTGCCATACAGCTCATTCGCCCGTTCACAAAACGCATCAACCAGTTTGTCTGCCGCCGTAGTAAAGACCTTCCCCAGGGTTGCATTCATCAACCGGTTATCAAAATCAAATTTCAGATTCATATCGATTTTGCATCCATCATCACCAAGCTGGGTAAAATGCCAATCTCCTTCCAGCAGCGCAAATGGTCCGTCTACTAATAAAATATGAATATGATGCGATGGGTCCAGTTTGTTTCTGGTAGTAAAGCTTTGCTGAATCCTGCCTTTCGCCAGATACAGTCGAGCTACCATCTCTTTAGGGGACGATGTGACAATTTCACTCTTAACACACCAGGGCAAAAACCTGGGATAGTTGGTCACATCGTTCACCACTTCGTACATCTGGGCCGCCGAATAGGGCATCAGCGCAGAACGAACAACCTCTCGCATCAGATGAAAGTCATGATAAACACGACCATTACCGCTGCCGGTGCAATAAACCTTATCAGGAAGCGCCAGAGAGGATAGTAAGTAGTATCCGCGAACATTTGATCTTCAACAATTTTCTTGTCGAGAATCCATCCGGTAAACAGTGCAATAAGAACGCCGCCCAGCGGCAACATAATATTGTTAGCAACATAATCCATGGTATCAAAGAAGGTCATATCGCCAATAATCGTGATCCCTGCCCAGATGTTGGTTGAGAAGGCGCTGCCAAGCCCCACGAACCAGGCGAGCCCGCCCACCGCGAGAGCGCCAACCGGCCTGGAGGTATTCATCTTTTCAACAACCCAGGCAACAGCCGGCTCAACTAACGAGATTGAAGAGGTGATAGCGGCAAACGTGACCAGGACAAAGAATATGACACCGAAAATTTGACCGCCTGGCATCTGACCAAAGGCCAGTGGTAGCGTGATAAACATCAGCCCCGGCCCTGCGGAACTCTCCAGGCCATTGGCAAATACCAGCGGGAAAATGATGAGACCGGACATCAACGCCACGGTCGTATCCAACAACGCAATAATCGTTGCCGTGCCCAATATGGAAATATCTTTAGGCATGTAAGCCCCATACGCCATGATGGCGCCCATACCTAGGCTGAGGGTGAAGAAAGCCTGTCCCATGGCGCTCAACACTGCACTCCAGCTGAATTTCTCAAAGTTAAGTGAGAAAAGAAAAGAAACACCTTCCATAAAATGGCCCGAAGTTGCGGCTGCGTATATGACCAGCACCACCAGCAACACGAACAGGGCGGGCATCAAATACTTCACCGTTGTCTCTAACCCTTTGCCTACTCCCCGCGCCGCGATAAATATCGTAATGGCCATGAACAGGGTGTGCCAGCCCACCACTGACCACACATTGCCCGTCAGGGAAGTGAAGGCACTCTTGGCAAAATCAGCATCAGCGCCGATAAACGCCCCGGAGCCCATCTGGAAAATATAAGAAATAGCCCAACCGGCAATAACCGCATAAAAAGACAGGATCATGAATCCTGCTATCGCGCCCATCCATCCCACGCCTTGCCAGAGACGGCTAGCCCCGGATGTTGCCGCCAGTTCACGCATGGTATTGATCGGGCTTTGCCGCCCCGCTCGACCCAACAAAATCTCCGCCGACATGATCGGCACGCCGATCAGGAATATGCAGCCCACATAAACAAGCACAAACACCCCGCCGCCGTTCTCACCGGCGAGATACGGGAACCGCCAGATGTTTCCCAGCCCCACTGCAGACCCCGCAGCTGCCAGGATAAACATCAGTCGAGAAGACCACATCCCGTGAATAGACTCAGATGCCATGTGCTTTACCTTATTTTTATTAGTCTCCAACCCATTCTCAGGGATTTACCTCATTGCCTCAACCGATTCCTGTCTTATAATGGCGCCCCCACGGAGCGAACATGGCGAAAAAAAGAAAGGCCAGCCCGGGCACCATCGCACTCAACAAGAAAGCGAGATTCGAATACCTGCTTCATGAACGATTTGAAGCAGGGCTGGCGCTTACCGGGTGGGAAGTTAAATCACTGCGGGCTGGCAAGGCACAGCTCACGGATACCTATGTGCTTCTAAAAAATGGCGAGGCATTCCTCCTGGGTAGTCATATCACACCGATGAATTCCGCTTCTTCCCACGTCGTAGCTGATCCGGGGCGTACCCGGAAATTGCTGTTGCATAAAAAGGAAATCGCAAAGCTGATCGACGCGACACAACAAAAGGGCCAAACCTGCATTCCTCTGGCAATCTACTGGAAAGGCAACAAGGTAAAGTGTGAAATCGCCCTGGCAACGGGAAAGAAAGATCACGATAAGCGGGCCGCAATGAAGGATCGTGAGTGGAACAGGGACAAGCAGCGGTTAATGAAAGATTACAATCGATAGAAGAAGAAAGCGCCTTCTAGCGCATCCATTCCAAAAACACTGTAAAATAAACTCTTATCTGGGGGTGACCTGGCTTCGACGCCGGTTGCGAACCCTGAGGTGCATGCCGAGAGGGTAGTAACTCTCGTAAATCAATTACTGCAACTTTTATAGTTGCCAACGACGAAAACTACGCGCTAGCTGCTTAGACTTGGTTTTAGAAGCTTAGGCTTTATAAGCAAAATTTAAGTTAGCTTGACCCGGGGCGGATTTGCCCATGAATTCAAACCGGGTGCACGACTCATGGGATCGCTGTCAGACCCCGCTTGTGGTTAAAGCAGCTAAATTTAAAGCAAGCTCGCCTTTTAATCCCTGTTCGCCGGGCCAGTGAAGGGTTAAACAATAGACGAACTAAGCATGTAGAACCGAAGGCAGAGAACTGACGGACGCGGGTTCGACTCCCGCCACCTCCACCAGGTTTGTGGCTTTCGCGCAGCGAAAACACAAACAGTGGCAGCTGTTGCAGCGAAGCGAAACAGCGAGAACCAGATCTGTGGCTTTCGCGCAGCGAAAACACAGATGGCGGCAATGTTTTCAGCTTCGCTGAAAATCATGAGAGCCTAACCCTTTACGGACCAGAACGAACTCATCATCGAAAAACATGAACGCCGACAGGTTTTTGCGCAGCAAATACCGAGAGGCCAGCTTTCGCGGCGCGAAATAGTGAGCGTTAAATACGGATCGAACCCAAGTAATACAACCGGTACGCCTTGTGAAAATGATGGCAGGGGTATGTCGCACCGGTAAGGGTCCTCAGATGCCAACAAGATAAGCCCCTGGCAGTCCTGCCGATCATCGATTGTCTAATACCTTCCATCACCGGCATAATTCCACTATGGAAAGAAAAGAAAAGCGCCTGGCCGTCATCCTGCTTAACCTGGGGACTCCCGAAGCTCCGACAGTTCCGGCTATCCGCCGTTATCTGGCAGAATTTCTATCGGATCCCAGAGTGGTCAGCATTCCACGTGCTATCTGGCTGCCTTTTCTGTATTTGTTTATTCTGACCATTCGCCCGCAGAAACTGTTACACAAGTACCGGTTCATCTGGGGGACCTACGACGGACCCATCAGAAACATCACCCGCGCGCTGGCGGAAAAATCCCAGCAATTGCTGTCACGGCAGCACCAGGATACTAACATCAGTGTCCGGTCCGCCATGACCTATGGCGAACCATCAGTCAATAGCGTTGTAAGCGAATTAAACGTTAAAGGCCTGACGGAATTTCTGTTTCTGCCCTTATTTCCACAATATGCGGGTGCCACCACTGCTGCCGCCCATGATCAGGTATCCCGCACTCTATCCTCAGGATCTATTCCTAGCTTCAGGTTTATCTCCGACTACCACAAACACCCCGCCTATATCCATGCGTTGACTAAATCTGTCGAACGTTACAGCCGATATCTGGGCAACGGTGCCCGACTGGTGTTCTCCTTCCATGGTATTCCTCAGGCTCAATCAGATAACGGTGACCCCTATGCAGAACAATGCCGCTGTACAGCAGATCTTGTTGCGCACAATTTAGGACTAACGGACGATGAATGGACATTGACCTTTCAGTCTCGTTTTGGGCCCGCCAAATGGTTACGTCCTTACACCAGCGAAGTAATGGCGCGGCTGCCTGATGAAGGCGTGGAGAATGTGCTGGTGATCAGCCCCGGGTTTGCCACGGACTGTCTCGAGACGATCGAAGAAATTAAAGTGTTGAACCGTGGTATTTTCCTGGAAGCAGGCGGTAAAACATTTAAATACATCAAGGCATTAAACGCAACGAATGACCACGTGGCGATGGTGGCAGATATTGTTAATGAACATTTGTTCCAGAACGAGCGGTAAGAGCCAGAATCGTCCACTGTGTTCAGGCCTGATCGCCTCCTTCCTCGGCTTTTTCTGTTAGTTCGGAATCCTCCGAATCTGATTCTTCCTCAGACTTCGGCGGTTGGTAGAGGAAGCCCGCTACCCGGTCACGGCCCTGCTCGACTGCAAACTCCAGCGCCTTTTCGGCGTTGGCAATCAGTTCATCTGAAGACTCTGTACCGTGGAAGGAGGTGATACCTCCAGAGGTAGTAATCTTGAGCTCTTCGTCATCGCTTACCGCGATCTGAATGATCAGCTGGCTAATGCGGTTAATGATCATCACTGCATCATCTTCAGTGGCTCCTGAGAGCAACAGGCCAAATATATCTGGCCCCTGCCTTGACACCAGATCCACATCCCTCAATGCTGCTTTAACAATCCTGGAAAACAATTGCAGAACTTCATTGCCACTACCGAGTCCATGCTTGTCCACGACACTATTAAACTGATCGACCTGCAACACAGCGATGGTGAAGTAATAGCTGCCTCGTTCACTCATACCTCGATGTTGATTAAGAACTTCACGAAAGTGCGATTCGTTGTAACATCCGGTTAACTCATCCAGCGTTGTGATCGAAGAGAATTTCGCCTTAACGCGTTCAAGCTCTTCGCGAGTAGCGTTAAGTTCGCCAGTGGCATGTTCCAATTCCTGTTCAATGGAATTCAATGCGCGATTAATGATCAGGTTAGGTGCTACCATCATCAGCGCCATGGCTATACCAATAACAACAAGTTGCTGGGTATTCCCCTCGGGAAGAAGGAACAACACAAGACCATAGAGTACTATGGTATTGGCGCCGAGTAGCAAAAAGATCCGGGACTTCTGTCTCATCCTATTCCTTCACTGAAAAAGCCGTGCGACGATAACGATTCTTTTCCGCGATAATACTGGAATCAGTTATCTACGCAAACTCAGGACTAATTTTACAGGGTACACGCAATGACCGCATTTTTCTTCACTTTGTCGCTGCTATTCGGATGGCTCGCCTATAACCTCTATCATCCGATCTATCGCCACCAGGGTCTTAGTGTGGTCAGTTTTATTTCCGGTTGGCTTACCGGTGAATTAGCTGTCCATCATATTATCTGGCAAGTATTGCTCGTTTTTCTTTTTGTATGGTCGGGCGCTGTCGAAGGGTTTTTTGGCGCTCTCGGGCTGCTGGTCTGTATCACCACATGGCTGTCTATGGGGTACTTCCATTTGGCAGGCCACAAGGCCCGTGAACAAATGGAAACAGCGCTGAAAACCGGCCTGGGTGAAGACTACCGGGCAGCGATTCATGATGATCTTAGTGCTCGTTTTCCTGCCGCACCAGATGCCAATGCACTCAAAAAGCCTTTTGCGTCCATAGATCCATCAGTCGAGGTCATCAAGAACGTCCCGTTTGGACACCACCACCAGGCGCTTGATATCTATCGGTCAAGGCAAAACGTTACAGGCAAACCGGTCCTGGGCGGCCCCGTCCTGGGCGGCCCCGTCCTGGGCGGCCCCGTCCTGTTTCAGATCCACGGCGGCGCCTGGACAGAAAAGATGGGCAGTAAGAACGAACAGGCTATTCCCCTTATGACCCATATGGCAAAAAGAGAGTGGATCTGCGTCGCGACTTCCTATCGGCTGAGCCCTCGGGCAACTTTTCCCGAACACATTATCGACTGCAAGGAAGCGCTGGTGTGGATCAAGGAGCATATCGCTGACTATGGCGGAGATCCCGGATTTATAGTTGTCACCGGCGGATCCGCCGGTGGCCACCTGTCCTCACTGATGGCGCTATCTGCCAACGACCCAGAGTTCCAACCCGGTTTTGAAGATAAGGACACAACATTGCAGGGCGCGATTCCTTTCTACGGCGTTTACGATTTCACCAATGAAAATAAGCTGCAGAAACACGACGGTCAACGCAAATTCTTCGAAACTTCAATCATGAAGTTGTCACTCAACAGTCATACAAAAGAATACCAACAGGCATCACCGCTGTTTCGTATTAGTGACGCGGCACCACCCTTCCTGATTATTCACGGAGATAAAGATACGCTGGTCCCCGTTGAAGAAGCCCGTGTATTTACCGAAAAACTCCGGGAATCATCATCGAGCGCGGTTGCCTACGCAGAAATTGCAGGCGCCCAGCATGCGTTTGATATATTTCCCTCCCTGCGGAGCGAGCACGTCAAACAGGGTGTGGAACGATTTCTTGCGTGGCTGTATAGCCGCTATCTGAGCCAATCAGAAATTAACGCGTCAAAAAGTTGATATTGACAGCTCCTTGTCAGTAATAAATTCCAGAAGCGCCGCCTGGCCGTTCCGGGTTGCCTCAATGCCACGTTTGATTGCAGGAACGATCTCAGCGGGGTCAGTCACCCTCTCACCATAAGCGCCAAATGCCTTAGCCATATCAGCATAGTTTCCCGAGATATCCGTACTTCGATACTTTTCTGTCGCCACCTGCATGATGGGTAATTCTATGGCCATACAAAAGTTGTTAAAAAGAATAGACAGGATGGGAATTCGCTCACGCACAGCAGTCTCGAAATCCATGCCGGTGAAACCGATGGCGGCGTCTCCCCAGACATTTATACAAAGTGCATCGGGGCGAGCCAACTTGGCACCCATGGCGAGGCCCAGGCCGTAACCCAATTGCGTCGTTTTCCCCCAGCCAATATAACTGAGGGGCGTAGTACTCTCCCAGAATGGCGTTACCTGGTCTCTCGGGCTACCTGCATCGTGGGTAATGACGGTGTTATCAATATCAACGGTGTGCAGTAAATCCCAAATCACACGGTAAGGATTAATGGGGGTATCGTTACTCGTCAGTTTAGGCATCCATTCCTTCAACCACGCTTCTTTGGTTTCCTTGATCCGCGCAGGAACCGATTCCTTTCTCGATTCCGATGTCGTTTTGCTCTTGCCATCCATTGCGGAGATCAGACTTTGCAATGTTAATTTAGCATCACCTAGAAGCGCATAGCGGGCTGGCACATCCTTGTTCAAGTCCATTGGATCCAGGGTGGCGTGGATAATCGTTTTCCCTCTGGGCATCTGCACACCAAACCCCGTGAGCGCAAAGCTGCAACCAATGCCGAAAATCAGATCTGCGTCCTGCAGAAAATCATGGACATTTTTTGGAATGGCGCGCCCTCCTGAACCCAGCGACAGGGGATGGTTCTCTGGGAAGGCGCTCTTGCCTTCGAGACTGGTGGTCACCGGGATATTCCATTCCTCGGCGAGTTGTTTCAGCTCTGGCCAGGCTTCGGCATAATGCACGCCCTGTCCAGCGTAAATCACCGGCTTTTCAGCCTTCGACAGCACTTCTGCCACCTCTTCGATTGCCATCGGGTCCGGGACGCTTCGGGTTTTAAAACTGGGCACATAGGTAAAGTCATCGTCCACCTCTTCACGGAACACGTCCGCCGGCACTTCTACCAGCACAGGTCCACCACGGCCATTGCGTAACTGCCAGAATGCGCGGCGCATAACCTCCGGCAAAGAGCGCCCCATGGTCATCGGCTCTGCCCATTTTGTGATGTGTTTCATGTTCAGAGTGGAATTGAAATTCGGAAAATAGTTAGCGATGCGGCGCGCGTATCCACCGGGCATCACCAGAATCGGCACGGATTCACTATAAGCCTGGGCAACACCGCCAAACGCATTTTCTGCGCCTGGCCCGTGCTGCATGACGAACACGCCGATATCTTTACCGGAGCTAAGACGACTTACTGCATCTGCCATGTGCAGTCCCACTCTCTCCTGACGGACAATAATGGTCCTGATATCGGCCTCGGCTGCCGCCTCAATGATGGGATTGACCGGATAACCGATGATGAATTTTACGCCTTCCCTTTTAAAGACTTCTGCAATCGCATTAGCTACCAGCATATTTCTCTCCCGTTATTTACTTGCACCGTTCAGGTGCCGTTTATTACTGCCGCTCAGGGCTGTTTACATTAGCCGCTCAGGGCTGTTTACATTGGCCGCTCAGGGCTGTTTACATTGGCCGCTCAGGGCTGTTTCACTATCGGTTTGGGCCACGATCCATTGGATAGGGTTGCCATCTCTCCAGATCGACCTTCGGCAATACTGTTGGATTGACACAACTCATTGGCCATTTACCCGACAGTACCAATGACACTTCCCGGCCTACCCTGCGCCGTGTTTCCGGACGCATTCTGGTGGTCGCAGAAGCCACATGCGGGGTCAGGACAACATTGTCCATCTGCATTAAGGGGTTATCCAGATCTGGCGGTTCTTTTTCCAGCACATCCAGTCCTGCTGCCGCGATCTTGCCGTCTTCAAGGGCTGTAATCAGCGCGGCTTCATCAATCACCGCTCCACGACCACAATTAATAACCACCGCACTCGGTTTCATCTGTGCGAACTGTTCATTACTCAACATACCCCTGGTTTCCTCGTTAAGTCCAGGATGCACGGAGAGATAATCAGATCGTTGCAATAACTCAGAAAAAGAGACCGGTTCCACACCTTCGCCTGTCATCTTCAATTCCGAAACATACGGATCATAGGCGATCACCTGCAAGCCAAAGACTTTCGCCCGCCTTGCAACGGCTCGCGCAACATTGCCAAAAGAGATCAGCCCGAGGGTCTGGCCCCACAACCTGGGTATGTGATTGAGGGCAGGCCTTCCCTTATACCAGTCACCTTGCTTGACTATCTTGTCCATCAATTTGACCCGGCGCGCACAGGCCAACAGCAGCATAATGGTGTGATCGGCTACTTCTTCGATGAATACATCCGGTACGTTGGTGACAACAATTCCGGCCTCGGTTGCAGCATCGACGTCGACCATATCAACACCAACGCTGCCGACCCCGATCACCACACACTTATCGAGTCCATTGATAATCTGCTGGTTGATTCTGATACCCCAGGAAACAATCAAGGCATCAGCATCGCGCGCACCGGAGAGAAAAGCATCTGCATCAGTACCGTCAACTTCCACGATTTCCGCCACCGATGCCAGCGCTTCGAGCTCAAGGGAATATCTTTCTGAAACCGCCGCTTCCCTGGCAACTGCCGGTAGCTGCACGGCAACCTTCTTTTTATCCGACTTCTTTTTATCTGGCATTTTTTTGCCTGGGTCCTATGGACAATCAACAATAGGGGAAACGCATTATACTGACAGACCGTCACGGGAATTCAAATCAGGTATAGCGGGAAGCAAACCGGGTTATATAATTCTATAAGGAGGGCTTATGCAACACTGGATGGTGGGTGATACACGAATCACCCGGATTGAGGAATTGATCGGGCCACTGTTTGACCCTGTCACATTTTTCCCCGACTACTCCGCCGAGGTGGTGGCGAAACATCGAGACTGGATTTACCCAAACCATATTGATCAGGATTCGGGCAGGATCATTGCAAGCATGCATTCGTATCTGATTGAAACTCCACATCACAAGATCCTCGTTGACACTTGCATCGGCAACGACAAAGAACGCATGCCCTATCGTGACTGGCACCGAATGCAAACACCCTGGCTCGAAAATCTCAAGGCTGCGGGGGTGACGCCCGAGCAAATTGATTATGTGATGTGCACTCATCTTCATGTGGATCACGTGGGATGGAACACGCGACTTCAGGATGGACAATGGGTACCGACATTTACCAACGCAAAATACGTGTTTTCTAAAGTCGAATTTGAATTCTGGAAAAGGCAACGAAGCACCGCTTCTACAGAAGTGTTCAACGCGGTGAACAACCAGACTTTCGATGACAGTGTCCTGCCTATCATGGGTCTGGCCGAACTGATCGAAGGCGAGGTGGACCTGATCGACGACCTGTTGCACATTTCGCCTGCACCGGGCCATACACCGGGAAGTATTACCCTTACCTTGTCATCTGCAGGCGACAAGGCCCTGTTTACAGGTGATATCTGCCATCACCCTATCCAGGTTTACGAACCACACTGGAACAGCGCTTTCTGTGAAATACCGGACAAGGCGATCAGTACCCGAAAGGAGGTGCTTGAATTCTGCGTAGAATCCAATGCCCTCATGATGCCCGCCCATTTTGGGCCGTCGTTTGTGGGTCACGTCCAGGATGCCGGCGCCGGATTTAGTTTCAAGTTCAGTTAGACGTCGCGCTTAAAGAAGGGTCCGGATATTTAATGTGTCGCGCCTAAAACGCATCATGCGGTTCCCAGTCAGGGTCCAGCATGCCGAAGAAATGATCCAGCATCCGGTAGGTCAAGCCCCATACCACCTGACCACCGACGGCATAACCCGAGTAGCGGTGGCGTTCGCCGCGAATCTTGAATTCACCCACGGTGATAGAATCACCCGAATACATATCATTCAGGGAACCCCATAGAACGTCAGCCACTTCATCATTTGGAGTAAATTTCGCTTCTACATTCTCTAACAAATAAACAAAGGGGGTAACCACCAGGTCCAGATTCCTGCCCCTGGGATTGGCGTGTACTGCATCAATTTCACCCAGGAAACGACCATCGCGTCCAAGATCTAGGCCGATTTCCTCCAGGGTCTCTCGTTCTGCGGTTTGTCTAAGCTGCTTATCACCAGGGTCACGGTGTCCGCCGGGGAACGCCATGTGGCCAGACCAGGGATCGCCTTCGTGACTCGCTCGGAGTATAAATAACGCTTCCGTGTGATCGTCGCATTGCTTCAGAATAACCGCTACCGCGGCCTGCTTCGTATTGGCATGCAATTCATAGTGGGCGGGTTCATGATCAGCGATCGCTTGGGCTATTCTTTCAAGCGTCAACGGCATAGTGTCTCCCTAAGGCAAACAGCAAATTTATCCTCGTCAACTTCACGGTGGATCGAGACACGATATTGAGACATGATTCGAACCGGTGCAAACGCAGATGTCACTAGTATGTGGATAAAGCGTTGCGGACTCAAATTGATTCCCTCACGAGAGGTCCTACATGAACCGTTTCACCCTTTTTACTCTCCTCATCACTTGGTACCTCACCGGTTGCTCGGTTAATCCTGTCACAGGAAAGAACGAGTTGTCGTTTGTGTCCGAGGCACGGGAACTTTCCATCGGCAGGGAACAGTATTTGCCGTCACAGCAGTCCCAGGGAGGTCTCTATCGGGTCGACCCCGACCTGACGCGTTATGTCAATGAAGTAGGCAGAAGAATTGCCAATGTCAGCGACCGGCAATTACCCTATGAATTTGTCGTGCTCAACAACAGTGTGCCCAATGCCTGGGCGTTGCCTGGCGGCAAGATAGCAGTGAATCGGGGCTTGCTTCTACAACTTGACAACGAAGCGGAACTGGCAGCCGTGCTCGGTCACGAAATCGTTCACGCGGCAGCCCGACACGGCGCAAAGTCCATGCAGCGAGGCATCATTCTGCAGGGAGCCATCATGGCAACCGCCATCGGCGCCGCAGATTCCGATTATAACAATTACATCATCGGCAGTGCCCGGCTCGGCGCTCAATTGTTAACGCAACGATATGGACGCACAGCTGAACTCGAATCGGATTATTACGGTATCCAGTACATGGCGAAAGCCGG
>JACZXW010000001.1 GCA_022571415.1 Pseudomonadota bacterium | reverse complement strand
GCGCCACGGAGATCATCCTGAGGACAAGGAAATCCAAAACGATGGTGCAGAAGAAAACTAATCCGGATTATTTTTTAACCCGCATCATGTATAAAGTCCGTTCGGAATCCTCTATCGATATTTTTTGCAGTGTCTCAAAATAAGGAAAGAACGCGGCCTCAAACCCGGTCTGATTATAGTCCGGGAAAACGTCCTCCCTTGTCGCCAGCAATCTTTCTACCTGAGAATCACTTTTAGGCACAAACTCGATAATCAGATATCGACAGACCTTTGCAAAGAGTTCGGCAATGTAATTCAGCGGGACATTGTTTGAAATTGCAATGTGGTGAATTAGAGCGAGTGCCATGCCAACATCCACTTTCTGCCGCTCCATGAACGACATCCGCTCTGTATTTACCCAGCCGAGTCCCGGGCTTGGATTGGTCAGGTCCAGCATTAGCGGCAATATGGAATCTTCATTGTCGTCGACAGTCTTCCTGTAATTCTTATCGACCGCCACTTCATCGATATCCTGTGAAAGCACATAAAATCCGGCATCCTCAGCCAGGCGGCTGAATTTACCGGTATTGGCGCCAAAGTCGGCGGCGATGGGGGTATCACTTTTTTCGCATTCAGCCAATAACCGGCTGACCAGTTCTTCTTTATGCAGCATCGATCTGTCGACATAGTTTGTCTCGTCGTAGTAGTCAGCCCACCGGGTGCCTGCATATTTCCAACGCTGGTTTTGTACCGCTGACTGCAGGCTGGAAATCAGACCCTCCAATCGCGCCCTGCTCATGGAAACCATCCGACCCTGATTCGCGCTGCCAGCAGAGTTTTCAAACTGTTTTTGTGTTTTGGCATGAAGGTGGACATGCGCCAGTATGGAATAGCTGAACCAGCTTTTACCTGGCAGCAACTGACTTGCCAGATCAAGAGGAATGCCATCGATATAGGCGCGCAGCATGTGCAACAGGCGAAAATCACATTGAACGATCAGCATTAGCGGTGCGAGAAAATGCTGACAAAACTGGCGATAGGCGATCCATGGATCCCCATCCATATATGATACAAACGACAGCGTATCGATAAACACGGGCCTACCCTTATGAAACTGGACGTTATAGGCGGTCGCATCCTTGAGAATCATGCCATGACGAAGCGCCTCAAGCTGAATATCAAGCGTCAGCAACGCTGCATCTTTAAGCTGGCTGAAGCACCATTCATAAGGGTAGGATATATAAGGAATCTGCTCAGGTAGCAGCGTTTTATAGTGATGATCCTGTCCATGTTCCGGCAGCGATACCTCCTGGTGAGGTATCAGCCAACCCTTCTCGATCAGCGAATCGTACAAACCCGATTCCATTAACTCATCGTAATATTCTTTGCAGGAAATATTGACCTGCCTGTAGATGACCCCTCGGTGGGTAAACAGGAATCCACCCGGGTCACGAAACGATGACGGCAGCAACCGTGGACGGTCCCGGTTTTCTTCCATGTGCGGTCCTATTTAATGTCGTGAACGTCGGCTGATTCCGAAGTCCCCTGGAGCCTCCTGTGCAGGAATCTAATTCTGCTGGCCATCAGGCGACCAGTGACTCCTGGCGAATTGGTCTCGCCTATCGTTTTTTTCGCCCTGAGCGCAATTTGCTCCACCAACTCACTTCTCGAGGCAACCAGCATCATTGCCTGTATTGCAGAATCCAGATCGGGTTCAGCCCAGTAGCTGCCTTCTTCGTAGGGCCCGTAATCTTTATCCAATGTCTGCAGATGATAGCTGACGGGCAAGGAATTAAAGGAATTCATGAAGTCAGTGTTGCCTGACCAACCCGTGGCGATGACGGGTATGCCCAACGCCATTGCTTCTGCGATAGCCAGACCGAATCCTTCAGAACGGTGCAGGGAAACCAGGCTGTCAACCACACTGAGCAGACCATAGACCTCGTCCCGCGCAAAGTAGCGATCAATAATAATGACATCCTCCCGGTCGGAAATCGCCTGCAACAAATCTGCCTTGAATTCACTGGTTTTGTCCAGGTTCGCTACCTTGATAACCAGCTTACAAGGTTGGGTGATCTTATCGATCATCTTTGTAAATGCGGAGATGACCGCAAGTGGATTTTTTCTTTCCGGGATACTGAGCGCATCAAACATTGTCAGAAAAATAATTTCATCTTGAGGTATCGAAAAATACCGGCGAGTAAAAGTGGGGTTGATGTCGGGTTCATCGACACAGTGGGGCATGACAAGAACCGGAATGGTTGCTTTTTCAGCAATCGCTTTCTGACAAAAATTTGAAGGCACCCACACTTCATCAAGGACATTAAGGGCGTCAAGCCATCTGTCAGGAAACTCCGGCAACTCCCATGCCCAATAGCCAATATTATAGTGCCCCTCAAACTGATCTGCCCCAATCCGCTCCCTCGCCCTTATTATTTCATCCGCATTGATATGAAACAGATTAAGTCCGTACACGGGCTCCGCGAACAACTGATCGTCGATCGAATCATTCATCCTGGAGAGGTTCCCATCCTCGTAATCAGAGACTGCAACGGGGACATCATTCGCGACGAGTCCCCGGATAGAGGATCGAATGGACTGACCGATTCCACTCTCAGCGCAGGTGTAGCCGAAAACGTTGATACCGAACGCCGGCGGGGAATCTGGCGCCCGAGGATCTGGTCCTGTGACGTCCGGCTCGGGTTGGTGGGTTTGCAGTTCAAAGTTAGGGACTTTCTCGATGAGTTTTACGTGCGATTGATGCCTGAATTCAACCGAAAGAAAGGGCCTTGCCAGGTGTCTGAAACGCCAGGCAAATCGATACAGCAGGATATAAAATTTCTGCGAGAACGACCTGCCTAGCGCAGAAGGTTCATTTTCCGAAGGTCCGACGGCGCTTCCTTCTTTGGTATATCCAAGTTCTGCTTCGATGGGCTGCACAAAACAACGGGCGAATTTTGCCTCATCCTCGGCATTACGTATAAACCAATCGGCATATTTTCGCCCGGAAGGACCGGAGAGGTCAGGATAAGCCTCCTGCAGGTCAATCCTTCCCTGGTAGAGTTTAAGAGCAAGCCGCGTTATCCAGGGAAGTTTCCTGCCGTTTATTCTTATTGGCTCATTGAGGTAACCCATGAAGTTTGCCGCACCTTCCCGGGTCAGCATATTATGTTTGCAGGATACCCAGTCGTAATCTTCCCTGTATATTCGGCGGGCGAAGTCGGGTATGGGCGTGCCATCCGGGAAAAAGTTAAAGTGATAAGGAATATTAATCACATCTGCCAATCCGTTGGAATCAAGACGCTGTGAATATTCCTCGCATAACGAACTCACGGCTTTCCCCGCCGAGAGCCTGCTGAATCTATTCTGGTGTTTGCTGAGAGTTTTATCCGCCGTGGAAAACCCCGAGAAGTGGAAGAACGTAAGCGGTTTCCCATTTACCTCAAAGCCACTCCCCTTTTCCACCAGCTCGCGGTGATTGAGATTCCAATAGGCTACATTCCAGGATTCATCCCTGTTGACATACACACCCTCGAACATGCCAGGCACGAGATCCATCCATTTTTGATCGACGAAAAGTCCCTGCGCCAGATCCACGACACAGTCAGAGTAAAGTTTAGCCTGCCACCAGACGACAAACTTATTCATCTCCGTTGTATTTCTAAGACCTATGTATCCAAGGTTGTAGGATCCACTTTTTAGAATGGTCAGTTCATCCGGTAAATTGCCATCATCGAGAAGATTGGACAGGTGCGGTGTTAACAGCATCTGGTGCGTATCCAGAAGAGACAGCATCTCCTGCAGGGAACTGTACACACAGATATCGGGGTCAAAATAAATTACTTTCTGATAACCGGCATCGAACAGTTTACCGATGACGTATGGCTTGATGGCGGTGTTAATTTCCAGGATGGTATAGCGAAAAATGAATTTGTGCCGGTCCCGGATATCGAGCTCTTCGAGCTCAATGACATCAAAAATATCATTGGAGAAATCAGTGTCCCCCTTCCTGTCGCAAAGACCAACCACCAGATCTGCGTCGGGGCAGAACTCTTTCACACTGGCCAGCAGGGAGCGTGCATAGTGCAGATAATTGCGGGACACAATCGTGAAAATGCAGATATCTTTCGTCTTCCCTGGCCGTGACAAAACTATTCGCCTTCGATTTCGTTGTCATCGGCAGACAATACGCTTTCGAGATCACTTCGGATTTTACTGAGCATTTTTGGAAAGACGAATTTTCTGCCGTCCAGGGTTTCCAGTGAGCCGGAGATGATGCCTCGCATTTGGGTCATTTGCGCAGTGAGTTCGTCGAACTGGGAATCTTTTTTCCTGATGGTCTCGAGCAGCGATTGGCTATATTCCTCAGACTCCCGATTTTGTCTAGCCACATTTTCTTCCAGTTGTCCGACATATTCCTGAGAGGTTGACAAGTGTGACTGAAGTGATTCGATATATTTTGTTTTTTCTGCAATCGTTTGTTCCAGATCCTCAACGTACAAATCCTTTACTTCAATGTTCTCTTGCAGACTGTTCAGGAACTGATCCTTCTCGGCGATGGTTTCCTTCAAAGATTGGGTGTAATCGGCAAGTTTTTCATTTTCCCTGAGTAGATTACTGGCATAGTCCTTTGATTCCTGAAGGTTCGAGGCTAATTTCGATCGCAGGACGGTCTTGTCTTTCTCAATGTAATCCACCAGATCCAGTTCACCATCAAGCAGACTCTGGAGATCGCTCCTCTGTTGGTTCAAAGC
Source organism: Pseudomonadota bacterium (assembly GCA_022571415.1). Lineage (GTDB taxonomy): Bacteria > Pseudomonadota > Gammaproteobacteria > Pseudomonadales > Azotimanducaceae. The sequence continues at coordinate 90,971 of JACZXW010000001.1, read as the reverse complement.
CTGAAATAGTGGCAGGGAAATTCCCTCTACAGCAGACAACGCGGCACTCTGGACTATCTGTGGCTCCTTCGTCAACATTTCGTAGATGGTGTTTGCCGCAATGACAGCAGGAGATTCCGGTTTATTTTTATGCGCATGCTTGTGTTTCAGTTTCCGGTTCACAAATTCCCCTAACCTGGCTTTATCTACTTTCTCTGACGGATCCAGCGCCAGGGATTTAATCAAACCGAGCATCTCTTCTGCCGGATTATCCAAAAGATTATCGTATGTCAGGACATGGTTCGGTTTGTCGGCGATGAATCTTACGACATCGAAGTTATGCAGTGCCCACAGGTATAGTGAACGCTCGATACTGTACCCGTCCCGCTCAAGCAGGGATGCTGCAACCTCTTCCGGTGATCTCAGGATAAAAGCAAACCGGGCAGATAGTTCCAGTTCCGCGCATATATCTTCCCAGAGCGGCAGCAGGCGACACATCCTGGGATCTTTAATGCAATGCAGGCCGGGGGCACTAAAGTCCTTTTTACAGATTGAAATCAGCTTTTGCTTTGCATCGATGCTTGCCGCCAGTTCCAGCCAGTCGGCTGGCAAGGGCTCGGTTGAATCCCAGGACAATGACAGTTCATCAAAAAGCTGGTCATGAATTTCCACAATCTCTGTGTGCTCCCAGTATCCTTTCAGATTGTCGTCCGCTGGGGGCATAACAGACGAGCCGTGGTTAGCGCCAAGAATATTGAACGCACCCGAAAGTGCCGAGGTTCCACTGCGGTGCATACCCAATAAAAATACAACAGTTGCTTTTGAGGAAGTACCCAATATTAGCTTTCACCCGCTACCACGACGATTTCGCTGAACAAGGAAGCTCTGATCAACTCGTCAATTTCACTGGCTCTTAAGTTAAGCAGCGAACATCGACCAGTTGATCAGAGTCTCTCGAAATTAATGATACCGCACATCTGGGGTGACACATAGATTGGGGTAAGGTGGAAGGGTCACGGTATCGTAACCCTTCCACTACCGCTCATTTTAAGACTATCCTGCTTTCATTCTTCTCCACAGTCCTTAAGCCGATGCCGCGTACGGCTGACAGCTCTTCCGCGGAATAAAATTTGCCGTTCTTCTCGCGATAGGCGACGATGGCTTCCGCGCGTCTGATGCCAACACCATTCAAAACAGACGCCAGCGTTTCCGCGTTAGCCTGATTGATGTTAACGGTCACCTCCAACAGATCAGGTTCAGCCTGACTCGCATTGCCTGCATACAAGACATTACCCCAGCACATCACCAGTACGGCAACAAAAGATACAAACAGATTTCCAGCTTTCATTGTGACTCTCCTTTCCCAGGTTATTTTTAATGGTTGCTTGAAAAGCGAGCTCAAATTATCACCGGCACAGGCCGGGAGAAGTAGGTCATGTCCTAAAGGAACAACGGAGATTGCGGGCAGCGACTGTGCGACTTCGCTCAGGATGACGGTCTTTACTCGCCTTCCAGTCCGAAGATGGGTTTGATGGTCGACCAGTCTTTACAGCTGGGGCAGTGCCAGCGCATTTTTTTACCTTCAAAGCCGCAATGATTGCACCGGTAAGCTGGTTTGTCCGCCACTAACGCCTGAGTAAAGCTGCGCAGTATTGATAGGTTTTCCTTTGCAATACCCTCGGTGTTATCGATGTGCAGATCAATAAGCTGGGTCAAACCGCGAATTGTCGGATTTTTCTTCAGGTGGTCTGCCACAAATTTAGCCACTGCTTCATCCCCTGATTCGTCTCGAATAGTGGCGGCAATCTTCAATACGATGGATATAGAGGGCGTGACTTCCAGGCAGCTGGTCAGGTACTCGCGGAATTCTTCAACTGGATGGTCACTTCCTTCGTAGGCAACAGCAAGAGCGTCCAGGGACTCTGGTACGTACACCGCATCCTGGTCCTTGATTCTCTGCAGCACCCTGATGGCGTCATCAAACAAGTGTTCGTTGATATCGACCCGGCCGTGGATCAGCGAGGCTCTCGGACTATATGCATCATGACCAATCGCTTCACTGACGGCTGAACGGGCTTCCTCGTTACGATTTTTGCTCAGATGTATCTCAGCGATTTCGCAATAATAGTGAGAGATTGCTTTCTCATACTTTTCAGTGCGATCACCCACGGCGAGAAGTTTTGCCACCTCGATTGCCTGGGACCATTCCTTCTCACGTTCGTAGATCTCGAGGGTGATCTTATAACTGTCATTTTTGACCGATGGGCTGGCATCCGCGAGTACTACCGACAGCTCCTCTGCCCGATCCAACAATCCTGCGAGCAAATAGTCCCGGGCCAGTTCCAGCTGCACATGTTGCATGCTTTCCTTATCAAGGCTTGCGCGATTGAGGATATTCTCATGAACCACCACGGCTTTTTCCAATTCACCCCGGCGACGCAGCAACCCACCCAGTGCGAGGTGTGTTTCGAGCGTGTCTGAATTGACTTCAAGGTCGTCAATAAAGGTCGCCACCGCCCGGTCTGGTTCCTCGTTCAGCAGAAAATTCAACCCCTGGTAATATTTAGGGTCCAGAGAATCTGCTCTTTTGCCGCGCTCACGACGACCCAACCACCAGCCGGAGCCAATCGCAAAAACAATCAGAAGATATAGAAGCCAGGTCTCCATATTTCACCCTGTAATTTTCGGTGTCTTAACTTAGTCGCACATAACAGTCATAAAGTTTAATTCTGTTCCGTCACTGGCGGTAGCGACTGCGCCCTGGACTTATCCAGTTCTTTTGCAGATTTTTCCACCTGCTTATTGGCATTTTTCGCGCTGAGACGCAATTTCGTATTTGACCAGGTATTGAGCAAGGTACCAAACAAAACACCTGTGACGAACGCGGCGAGCATCCACCATGAAATAGGCCATACCGGTGTCTGGTAATCTAGGAAAGTGAGTGGTACTTCAGTACTGTTGTCAGATGCACCCACTAAAGCTGCTATGAATACGACGAACAGCAGGAGTCTGAATAGCCACTTTTTTAGCAGGTTCATAACCGGGTATCTGAACTAGGTGGGGACAGTATACTTAATAATTTGAGGCCGGAGTAAAAACTCAACACTTCCAACGGCGTCTCACAGAACCAGGGGCGAGTTTTTACTCCGACCCCAAATTTTTCCCGGAGGCTCTATCGGTATCTTGAGATAAAAGCCCAAGATTCACACGTTCACGTAACTCCTTGCCAGGTTTGAAGTACGGAACATACTTGCCTTCCAATTCCACCTTTTCCCCTGTCTTAGGATTTCGACCGAGACGTGCCGCCCGGTAATGAAGAGAAAAACTGCCGAAGCCACGAATCTCTATCCGTTCTCCGGCAGCGAGTGCCTCGGCCATATGGACCAGCATCATCTTGACTGCCAGTTCCACATCCTTTACCGACAACTGGGTCTGGACCGTGGCAATTTTCTCTATCAGTTCCGATTTGGTCATGAAGCAGACTGCTATTCGGTAGATCCGTTATCCATCTGCTGCTTGATCAAATCGCCGATGGTAGTCGGATTGACTTCAGTTTCTTTCTCACGGTGTTCCTTAACTGCAGTTTCCTCATCTGCCATATCCTTTGCCTTGATGGAAACACTTACCATGCGGTTCTTGCGATCGATGCTGATGATCTTCACCTCAATATCGTCACCAACACTCAAAACATTCCGGGCGTCCTCGACACGGTCCCTGCTGATCTCCGAAGCCTTCAGGATACCGTCAACTTCATCGGCCAGCTCCAGAGTCGCCTGCTTGGCATCGACTTCCTTTACCTTGCCATTGACGATTGCACCGCGCTCATTTGCAGCCACATAGCTGGAGAAAGAATCCTCTTCCAACTGCTTGAGACCCAGTGAGATTCGCTCTCGCTCTGCATCAATGGAAAGAATGACGGTTTCGATTTCATCACCCTTGGTAAATCGCCGGACTGCCTGCTCGCCCGGCTCATTCCAGGAGATGTCGGACAGGTGTACCAGGCCGTCAATATTGCCTTCGAGGCCAATGAAAATACCGAAATCCGTAATGGATTTAATGTAACCCTTGATGCGGTCGCTCTTGTTATGCTGCACCGCAAACTCTTCCCACGGATTACCGATACACTGCTTGATACCCAGTGAGATGCGGCGCCTTTCTTCATCGATATCAAGCACCATAACCTCTACCTCATCGCCTACCTGGACAACCTTGGAGGGATGAATGTTGCGATTGGTCCAGTCCATTTCAGATACGTGAACGAGGCCTTCGACGCCTTCTTCAAGCTCGGCAAAACATCCATAATCGGTCAGGTTGGTCACTCTCGCCATGGTCCGCGTGTTTTCCGGATATCGTTTGGTAATGGCCACCCATGGGTCTTCACCTAACTGCTTGAGACCCAGTGACACGCGATTTCGTTCACGATCAAATTTCAAAATCTTGATATTGATCTCATCGCCAACGTCCACAATTTCGCTTGGATGCTTGATTCGCTTCCACGCCATATCGGTAATATGCAGCAGGCCATCGACGCCACCGAGGTCAACAAATGCACCATAGTCGGTGAGGTTTTTGACGATACCTTTAACTTCCTGGCCTTCCTGCAAACTCTCCAGCAGTGCTTCACGTTCAGCGCTGTTTTCTTCCTCCAGGACAGACCTTCTTGACACCACAACGTTGTTACGCTTCTGGTCAAGCTTGATCACCTTGAATTCCAGTTCCTGGCCTTCTAGCTGTTCGTTCTCGCGCAGGGGGCGTACGTCTACCAGGGAGCCTGGCAGGAATGCACGCACATCCCGGATCTCAACGGTGAAACCGCCTTTCACACGACCGCTGATGGTTCCCTTGATGACTTCCTGCGCCTCGTATACGTGCTCCAGCATTTGCCAGGCCTCTGCCCGTTTGGCTTTCTCACGCGACAAACGCGTCTCACCGAATCCGTCATCGACAGCATCCATGGAGACCTGGACCGTATCGCCGATCTCGACTTCCAGTTCACCGTTATCATTTAGGAATTGGGATCTAGGGATGATCCCTTCAGACTTGAGTCCGGCATGGACCGTGACCCATTCACTATCTATATCTACAACGACACCGGTGATAATGGAACCGGAATTCATGTCGATGGTTTTTAAACTTTCTTCAAACAGCTCCGCAAAACTTTCGCTCATTGATTATTCCCCTCACCACACACCAACACGCGTGGGTCCTGTTAACATTAAGATCAGCTCCGGAATCTTATGACGTTGGTATCCCGGACTGACCCAGTTTTTAGGGTTTACTACCCAGCTTTTCCTTCACGATGGTAAGCACCTGCCTGAACACCTCGTCGATATCGATTTCAGTACTATCGATCACGTGGGCATCTTCGGCCGGTTTCAGGGGCGCAACCTTTCGGTTCATGTCCCGCTCATCCCTTGCCTGAATGCTCTGAAAAAGGTCGTGCAGATTAACACCAATATCCTTATCTTTCAACTGGTTATAGCGCCTTTCGGCTCTCGCCTGGGCGCTGGCTGTGAGGTAGATTTTTACTGTTGCGTCGGTGAATACGACGGTACCCATATCCCGACCGTCTGCCACCAGTCCCGGTGGCTGCTTGAAAGAGCGTTGCAACTCGCCAATCCCGTCACGCACTCCAGGCAGCGGGGCAACCCGGGAAGCATCAACACCTGCCTCATCAGTTCTCAACTCAAGTGTGACATCCACACCTTCAAGCAGGATTCTCAGGGGTTCCTCGGCATCTCCGGTGGGTTCAAATCGAACGGTTAGCACCCGAGCCTGTTCTGCCAGGGCTGCTTCATCATCGAAACTAATGGCATGTTTCTTAGCCGCAAGGCCAATCAGCCGGTACAGCGCGCCGCTATCGAGGATGTGGAAACCCAGATGGGCTGCCAGCTTGTGCGTGATGACACCCTTTCCTGAGCCACTGGGGCCGTCAATGGCGATTACTGGCGAATCTTCAGACACGGCAATTTCTTCGATGAATTTCGCTATGCAAGCCAGAAGATAGCCTGGGGACTATTCTGGAGCGACTAGCGCCAGGGGCGCCCGGCTGAGGGGTGCCCGGCTGAGGGGTGCCCGGCTGAGGGACGGACGGGGTCGCCCAGACGCAAGACCGGGCCCAGGGGTGCCCGGCTGAGGGGTGCCCGGCTGAGGGGTGCCCGGCTGAGGGGTGCCCGGCTGAGGGATGGTCGATGGTCGGGGGCGCCGAGCCCATGGAGCGGAAGAATAGTCCCCAGGCTATCTTTTGGCGGGTACATACTCCAATCTTCGCCATCATTTTCTTTTCCCCTTGTTTTCTCTAATTAAAGAAAAGTGATCCCTGGCAATCTTTGCCCGTTTGAAGAGCGCTTCCAGCTCATCCATTCTTCCTTCCGCGATCATGGACCGGATCCCACTTAGCTCATCGACATACTTGTCCAGAATATTCAGAACCTCCTCCCCGTTGGCATCGAATACATCCCGCCACATCACCGGGTCCGAGGCCGCGATCCTGGAAAAATCCCTGAAGCCTCCGGCCGCATATTCAAAGATTTCCAGGGAATCCCCCTGGACGGAAAGTGTATCCACCAACGCGTAGGCAAGCAGATGAGGTAGATGACTTGTCTGCGCAAATACTCTGTCGTGATGCTCCGCCGTCATTTGCATGACCCTGGCACCGAGACCCTGCCACATCTCCTCTACCAGTGCTAACGCGTCCTTGTCGGTGGCAGCGGTAGGTGTGAGGATAACCTTGTGCTTTTCAAACAGGTCCGGGTCCGCTGCTTCGACACCGTGCTTCTCGGAACCGGCGACAGGATGACCGGGTACAAGATTGGCCGGGTGCTCCCCGAAGATCTCGTTGGCGGCCTTGAGTATCGTGGATTTAACGCTGCCAACATCCGTGACGACCGGTGCCTGCCCTGAACGGTTCTTCTCAAGAAGAACATCTTTCAACTGGGACAGAGAGTCTCGAATGGACAGCACTGGCACCGCAAGCACAACCAGACTGCTTCCTTGCACACAAGCCGCGACGGAATCAGCTTTTTCATCGATGAACGCCTGACTGATTCCTGTTTCAAGAGATTCCGCATTGGTGTCATAGGCAATGATTCGTTCCGCGAGCCCTCGTTGTTTCAGTCCGGCGGCGATCGAAGCACCAATCAATCCCAAACCGATGATTGATACCTTCTGCAATCGCGATTTCACAGAACTTTTCCCAGGGCTTCGATGAAGCGCTGGTTTTCATCTGCCGTACCAACGGTGACCCTCAAATGATGTGGCAGTTCATAGACACCAATGGGTCGCACGATGACCCCTTCACGCAACAAGGCATCGTATATGGGCATGGCATCACGATCGAAATCGATGGTCAGAAAATTTGCCACTGTCGGTATGAAAGCAAGGCCAAGCCGATTACATTCGCTTTCAAGGAAACGAAGTCCACTGCTGTTCAGCTCAACAGAATGTCGGACATGTTCCTGGTCATCAAGTGCAGCGAGCGCCGCGACCATGGACATCGCATTGACATTAAAGGGCTGGCGAACCCGGTTCATCAGGTCGGCAATATGCGGATGACTCACAGAGTAGCCAATGCGCAAGGCAGCAAGCCCATACGCCTTTGAAAATGTTCTGGTCACCACGAGATTGGCGTACTTTTCAGATAAAGCAATCCCGTTCGGATATTCTGCTTCCTGCACGTACTCGAAATAGGCTTCATCGAGCACCACCAGGACATCCTCGCGAACCTGGTCAAGAAATGCGCTCAGGTCGCTCTTGTTCACCCAGGTGCCCGTCGGGTTGTTGGGATTGGCAATGAATACTACTCGCGTCTTATCGCCAATCGCCTCGAATGTCGCCTGCAGATCCTGGCCATAATTTTTTGCTGGAATGACTTTTAACGCCGCGCCGGTCGCCCTCGTTATCGTTGGATAAACAACAAATGAATGTTGCGAGACAATCGATTCGTTTTTGGAGGATAAAAAGACCCGGGCCAATAACTCCAATACATCGTTGGAACCATTGCCGATCGTGAGCCGGTCGGTCGCAACCCCAAGAAACTCACTCAACCTGTTCTTTAGGAGGTAAGCACTGCCATCGGGATATCGGGAAACCTCGGACAAGGAGGATCGCAAACTGGCATGAACGCTCGCACTTGCTCCTAACGGATTTTCATTGCTGGCAAGCTTGATGACATCGCTCAATCCCAGCTCCCTTTCCAGTTCTTCAACCGGCTTACCGGGTTGGTAGGGCTGTAAATCCTTGATGCCGGGAGATGCGAGGTTGATAAAATCTGCCATAAATTTGATTCTGCGCTGGTTGCTGGAACTCGTAGACAAGACGCCTTACGACAAGGCTCTCGGATAACTGCCAAGCATCTTGACCTCGAGTGCATCTCCATCAATTTCGCTTAAGACAGTTTTGATCACTTCATCATTGCGATGCCCTTCGAAGTCGATAAAAAAGACGTAGGACCACATGCCGGTTTTGGATGGCCTGGTTTCGATAGAAGTCAGCGAAACCCCGTGTCGGTGGAAAGGCTCCAGTAATTTGAACAGGGCACCCGGCTGGTTACGGGTCGACACCATAATGGATGTCTTGTCATGGCCGCTCGCACCAACATCATCTCGACCGACAACGATGAAACGGGTGGTGTTATCTGACTGATCTTCTATCTTCTTCGAAAGCACGCGCAGGCCGTAGATTTCCGCTGCTATTTCCCCTGCGATAGCAGCCGCGTCTTTTTCTTCCAGCACTATTCGTGCTGCCTCGGCATTGCTGGTGGCAACAATCCTGGGGATATTCGGATAGTGGCTGTCAAGCCAGCGTCGGCATTGGCCCAGCGTCTGCTGGTGGGAATAAATCCGGTCAATCTTTGTTTCGTCCGCGTCCTCTGCAATCATCAGATGATGATGCACTCTAAGCTCCACCTCACCACATATCTGCAGGGAGGAACTGAGGAAATTATCAAGCGTGTGGCTAATGACACCTTCAATCGAATTCTCTACCGGTACCACACCATAGTGGCAGTTCTCTGATGCCACTTCCCTGAATACATCATCAACCGTGGCCATCGGCAGGCCGATAACAGAATTACCGAACTGTTTCAGGGCGGCCAGCTGGGTGAAGGTCCCTTCAGGACCGAGGTAAGCCACCTCCAACGGCTCTTCCAGGGCAAGGCAGGCAGACATTATCTGCCGATAGACCTGGGTTATTTTTTCATTGCTCAGGGGCCCTTCATTGAGATCGGCCATTCGCCGTAGCACCTGGGCTTCACGTTCAGGTCGATAATAAACCGGATTAACATCTTCAGATTCGAGCTTTTTGACATCCGCGACCTGCACGGCACACCGGGCCCGCTCATTCAGACGTTGTAATATTTCCTCATCCAGTCGGTCGATGCGCTGGCGAAGTTGAGTTAGCGGCTCCTGACCGGTAGTTTTGTCTGCCATGGAATCACTCGTTATCAGAGCCTTTAGCGGAATCAGAGCCCTCAGCGGGTAAAGAGCCCTCAGCGGAATCAGAGCCATCAGCGGACAAAGAGCCTTCAGCGGGTAAAGAGCCCTCAGCGGAATCAGAGCCCCCTGAACCCTCGGTGGACAAGACGCCTTCACCTATATCCTCATCGGCAGCATCATCGCCATTTTCGGGTTCCTGGACTCGTGCCAGTCCGACCAGATGTTCCTCACCGGCAAGATTGATCAAGCGAACTCCCTGTGTGTTTCTGCCCTGTAGCGAAACTTCATCGATTCTGGTGCGGACCAGGGTCCCCTGGTCGCTGATCAGCAGTACCTCATCACCCGGGAATACCTGGGTAGCCCCGACCATGTCGCCATTTCTTTCAGAAAGTTTCATTCCAATGACGCCCTGGCCGCCTCTTCCAATGATCGAAAAATCTTTGACCTGACTGCGTTTACCGTAGCCGTTGCGACTGGCGATCAATAGCTGACCATCCGTTTCAGGAATGATCAGCGAAATGACTTTTTGGCCCGTCTTCAGCTTGATGCCCCTGACTCCCCGAGCCGTTCTTCCCATGGCGCGAACATCAGATTCCTTAAAGCGGATGACCTTGCCTCCACTTCCAAACAACATCACGTCCTTGGTGCCATCGGTCACTGACGCGCCCACCAGGGTGTTGTCTTCCTCCAATTCAATAGCAATTAGGCCGGTGCTTCGCTGTCTGGAAAAATCCATGAGTGGTGTTTTCTTCACTGTTCCGTTTGAAGTGGCCATAAAAATAAACTGGTCATCCCGGTATTCGTGTACCGGCAACATAGCCGTAATTCGCTCGTTTTCCGCGAGGGGAAGAATGTTGATCATGGGCCGGCCGCGGGCAGTTCTGCTGGCGGACGGAATCTGAAACACCCGTAACCAGTACACCTTGCCCACATTGGTGAAACACAAGATCGTGTCGTGGGTGTTGGCGACCATAAGATGTTCAATATAGTCCTCATCCTTGACGCCACTCGCCATCTTGCCGCGTCCTCCGCGACGCTGGGCGCGGTATGTATCGGTTGGCTGGGTCTTGGCATAACCGCTGTAGGACAAGGTGACCACCATATCCTGTTCTGTGATCAGGTCCTCCATGGTGAGATCTTCCTGGGATTCAACAATCTCGGTCAAACGTTCATCGCCATATTCATCACGAATTTTGATCAATTCTTCACGAATGATCTGCATCAGTCGCTCAGGATCATTCAATATTTCCAACAATTCGCTAATGGTCGCTATAATTTCCCTGTACTCATCGAGCAACTTTCCCTGTTCCAACCCCGTCAATCGATTGAGCCGCATCTCCAGAATCGCCTGGGCCTGCTCCGGAGAAAGGTAGTAGCTACCGTCGTCCTTCATGCCATATTGTTCATCCAGATCTTCCGGCCTTGCCGCCGACGGTCCGGCCTTCTCCAGCATCCGGCTGATATTTTCGGATTTCCACGGTTGCGCAACAAGTTTTTCCCTGGCTTCCTGGGCATTGGCAGAGTTCTTGATCAGTTCTATCACCGGGTCAATGTTGGATAAGGCCACGGCAAGACCTTCCAGCACATGACCGCGTGCTCGCGCTCGCCTTAACAGATACACCGTGCGACGGGTAATCACTTCCCTTCGGTGCAAGATAAAGTATTCGAGCACCTGTTTCAGGTTGAGGATCCTGGGTTCGTTTTCAACGAGCGCCACGATGTTGATGCCGAAAACATTCTGTAGCTGGGTATGGGCGTAAAGATTATTGAGCACCACTTCCCCGACCTCGCCACGCCTGAGTTCTATAACAATCCTCGTATCCGTTGAAGATTCATCACGAAGTTCTGTGATGCCTTCTACCTTCTTGTCTTTCACCAGCTCGGCAATCTTTTCAACCAGCCGTGCACGATTTACCTGATAGGGAATTTCCCTGATGATGATGGTTTGCTTGCCTGTTTTTTCATCTTCTTCAATATCACATCTGGCTCGAATTTTTATACGACCCCGACCCGTTCGATAGGCTTCTACAATCCCGGCCCGACCATTGATGATAGCGGCAGTCGGAAAGTCCGGACCTTTTATATGCTCCATTAAGCCATCTATATCCAGGTCAGGATTATCAATCAGCGCAAGACATGCGTTTACCACTTCGGTCAGATTGTGAGGCGGGATGTTCGTTGCCATGCCAACTGCAATACCGCTGGAACCATTGACCAGCAGGTTCGGGTACCTGGCAGGTAATACCACCGGCATTTGCAGGGTACCGTCATAATTGTCGACAAAATCCACCGTTTCCTTGTCAAGATCTGCCAGCAATTCATGGGCAATCTTCTTCATGCGAATTTCGGTGTAGCGCATCGCTGCAGCGTTATCACCATCAAGGGAACCAAAATTCCCCTGACCGTCAATCAGGGTATAGCGCATACTAAAATTCTGCGCCATACGCACAATTGTGTCGTAGGCAGCGGTGTCGCCATGGGGGTGATACTTACCAATGACATCGCCCACTATCCGCGCGGACTTCATGTAGGGGCGGTTAAAGGCATTGTTCAAATCGTTCATGGCAAACAAAACCCTTCGATGCACCGGCTTCAAGCCGTCCCGAACATCAGGCAGGGCCCGGCCTACGATGACACTCATCGCGTAGTCGAGATACGACTGCCGCAACTCATCTTCAATGTTTATTGTCGTTACGTTTTGGTCAAAATCAGGCATTTACTACTGCTATTTTTTGTTACGCAGGTATCCCCCACCTGCAAATCAGGGCTCGTGTGGACACACAAATATTGAAAATCTGGAAGCATCGAACAAGCATGAAAGTATAGCATGAAACACCGTTTTAAGCCCACCTGAGAGGCCATCTTTTTGTCCGGATTCAATGTTGTAACCTGTTGATATTACTTGACTATCTTAGTCTGCGTCGAAGACACGATAGCGCCCGTTTATAAGCCCTGATACAGCAACTAAATTTGCATAATCGCGGTTAAAATTTACATCGGATTCCTGCTGTATAATGCCATCTTCTTTTTCCAATCTGCGGTAGTTTTATGGTCTTCTTCACGGGTGAATTCCCGATCAGCGCACACAAGACCCTCTTGTGAGCATCGGCAACAAGCGCAATGTCGACGCGAAGGAAATCGCCAAGTTTGCAGAGATGGCACGCAAATGGTGGGACAAGGAAAGTGAATTCAAACCGCTGCACGACATTAATCCACTCCGACTTTCCTATATCACGGAGCGCGTAAGCTTGCCTGCAAAGCGAGTGCTGGACGTCGGCTGTGGTGGCGGCATCCTGTCTGAATCCATGGCAGAAATAGGCGCACAGGTTACCGCTATTGATATGGGCGAGGCGGCATTGACGGTCGCCCGGCTGCACCAGCACGAATCAAAGCTGAATATCGACTACCGGCAGGTTACCATCGAAGAAATTGCCGATTCTGGCATTGAATTGTTTGACGTCATCACCTGTCTTGAAATGCTGGAACATGTGCCTGACCCGGGTTCCGTCATCGGTGCCTGCAAAAGGCTGTTAAAACCCGATGGGCAACTTTTCCTGTCGACAATCAATCGCAACCCCAAGGCCTATCTGTTTGCAGTTATCGGGGCTGAATATGTGCTTAATCTGCTGCCTCGCGGCACCCACGACTATGCCAGGTTCCTGAAACCTTCGGAGATAGCCACGTGGTTACGGCAACACAACCTGGACCTCAAGGACATCACCGGTATGACCTACAACCCATTAACGGGGATCTATCGGCTGTCCACCGATGTCGATGTGAACTATCTGGTTCACGCAACCAACCAATGTTAATCCAATTGAATCGAACCGGCGCCCATCAATTACGCCCCTCAGCCGGGCACCCCTCAGCCGGGCACCCCTCAGCCGGGCGCAAGTGATTCGAATCTGGACATGATCAAAGGATACAAGGCAAAACCTGACCTGCTCAGGGACCGGATTATCCTGGTGACCGGCGCGGGTGATGGCATTGGCAGAACTGCATCCCTGACCTATGCAAGGCACGGCGCCACAGTCATCTTGTTAGGGCGAACGGTGGCCAAGCTTGAAACCTTGTACGATGAAATAATCGGAGCAGGGTTCCCCGAACCCGGTATTGTGCCGATGGATCTTGCTACTGATTCAGCCGCAGATATACAAGAATTGGTGGAGGTTATATCCGACAAGTATGGACGGCTGGACGGGTTACTACATAATGCCGCCATCCTGGGCGAACGAGTTCCTTTTGAAACCTGCGACCTGGATCAGTGGTCACGAGTGATGCAAGTAAACTTCAACTCCGTCTTCAAGTTGACCAGATTGCTTTTGCCACTTCTGAAACTCTCTGCCAGCGCATCCATCATTTTCACAAGCTCAGGTGTCGGCGCTAAACCTCGTGCTTACTGGGGAGCCTACTCTGTTTCAAAATACGCCATGGAAGGTTTGGCGAAGCTGCTGGCCGACGAACTGGAGAACACTTCCAATATCCACGTGAACATCCTCAATCCCGGCGCCACCCGAACTTCCATGCGCGCTGCCGCTGTGCCCGGGGAAGATCCCCAGACCTTAAAAACTCCGGAAGACCTGATGGGACTGTATCTGTACCTGATGGGTCCAGACAGTGCCACTGAAAACGGCAAGACTTTTAATGCTTAGGCTGCCGGTCCTGAGCGCAGCCGAAGGAACTCGCGGACGCAATACATACTCGCTGCTGCGAACGTCGTAGACATCTTGTGAAGAATTCGATAGTGCCCGGCCGAGGGGTGCCCGGCCGAGGGGTGCCCGGCTGAAGGTTACAAACGATGGACCTGGAAGTGATGATAGTGCGCGAGCCCGGTCAGGATGATTGCATGGTTGAGGACATGCGGTAGAGCTCTTTGTAGTCCTTGGGTTTCAATTCACGGTATTGACCCGCTTTTATTGCTGACGGGATAAAGAAGCTGCCGAAGCGAACTCTTTTCAGGCGGCTGACGGTCAATCCCTGGGATTCCCAGAGTCTTCGTACCTCTCGGTTGCGGCCTTCCATCAAAACAACGTAGTACCACTGGTTAGCGCTACCCTCATCTTTACCTTTCCTGATGTCACTGAAGGAAGCAATTCCATCTTCCAGCTGGACGCCTTCCTTCATGTGTTGAAGTTTCCTGTCGGTAACCTTACCAAGAATTCGAACAGCGTACTCCCGCTCGATTTGCGCAGACGGATGCATCAGACGATTAGCCAATTCACCATCAGTGGTAAACAGCAACAGCCCGGTAGTATTGAAGTCCAGACGGCCAACGGAAATCCAGCGCTGATTTTTTATCCTGGGTAGTTTTTTATAGACCGAGGGTCTTCCTTCAGGATCATCACGGGAACAGATTTCACCGGCAGGTTTGTTATACAGCAGGACCCGGTGCCTGACCGCTTTCTGGCTTATCGGCCGGCCATCCACAGCAATCCGGTCCTCACCGGTGACGCGATCGCCAATCGTGGCCACCTTACCGTTAACCTTGATCCGCCCCTCTCCGATCCACTGTTCCATGATTCGTCTGCTACCAAACCCGTGACTGGCGAGGACTTTTTGCAGCTTGTCGGACGGCTCAGAAGTGGGTTTGGGCTTTGTCATAATTAATTAAACAATAGATTAGCGATTAGTTAGTTTGATTTAGAAACTTTGGCGTCAAAAACACTTTGTTCGCAGAATAATTAACCAGGCCCTACTCCTCCGCTGGCTTGCGGTCCTCCGGCACTGCATCTGCGGAGGTCTCTTCTGCAAAAGCGGCATCCAGAATTTCTTGCGGGACGGTGCTTACCAGTGCCTGGTTATCAGCGGCGGAATCTTCTTCGTCTGCTTCTTCATCTTCCAGGTCATCCTCTTCGTCATCTGCAAACAGTTGGCGGATGTTGTCCTGGATGGTGTTAACCGTTTCAGTCACACTTTGCAGGTCAGCATCTTCAATCCCTGTGGTATCACCAAATTCATCCTCGTCCAGTTCAATCGTACGGGCAACAATAACCTCCTCTTCCATATTCAGCTCTTCGTTTGCCTCCACCAGGTCCTTAATGTCAGCGAGCGTTGGTAATTCCTCCAGGCTGCTAAGGTCAAAATAGTCCAGAAAAGTCTTTGTCGTTGCATATATTGCCGGCCTGCCAGGTACATCCCGATGACCCACCACGCGTACCCATTCTCTTTCCAGCAGCGAGCGCATGATATTGGTGGACACTACTACGCCTCGAATTTCCTCAATATCACCACGAGTGATAGGTTGCTTGTACGCAATTAGCGCCAACGTTTCAAGTAAGGCGCGCGAGTATCTTGGCGCCCGTTCATCCCAAAGTCGACCGATCCATTCACCATACTCCTGGCGAACCTGAAAGCGATATCCGCTGGCAACCTTTTTAAGCTCGAAGCCGCGACCTTCACAATCCAGTTCAATTTCTTTTAACACTTCCCTGATCTCAGCTCGCGCGGGTTGGTCTCTTTCAAACAACGAGATCATCTGGTCGATACTCAAGGGTCGACCGGCCGCAAGGATTGCACCCTCGACAATTTGTTTCAGGGCTGAGATTTCACTCATAACACATCATCTTCATATTCAATCGTCTCTTCTTCACTTGAAGTTCGCGCCTTTACATGGATTGGCGAAAACGGATCCGCCTGTACGATTTCAACAAGCGATTCCTTGATCAATTCCATCAGGGCAATAAACGTGACGATGAGTCCTGCCCGGCCTTCCTCTAGATCAAACAAGGCAATAAAGGGGACAAACTGATCCCCGGCTTTAGAAATCTTTTCCAGAATATGCGACATACGCTCACGGGTTGAAAGCGGTTCAAGCTGCACGTGATGACTGGAATAGCTCTCGGCTCTTTTTAACACCTTTGCCAGTACCACCAGCATTTCCTGCAGTTGCACCTCCGGCAGGGGTTTTCCCTTGTCCGTTACCGGCGCATCTGCGGCCGCTACCCAGTAATCTCTATGCATGCGGGGCAATTCATCGATATCCATTGCTGCGCTCTTGTATCGCTCGTACTCTTGCAATCGCCTGATCAGCTCTGCCCTTGGATCCTCCTCCTGTCCTTCTTCTTCGACCTGTCGAGGCAGTAACATCCGTGACTTGATCTCCGCCAGCACGGCCGCCATAACAAGATATTCTGCAGCCAGCTCGAACTGCAGATCTGATATCAGGTCGATATATTCCATGTACTGGCGCGTTATTTCCGCTACCTGAATGTTGAGAATGTCCAGGTTCTGGCGTCTTATCAGATACAAGAGGAGATCGAGCGGACCCTCAAATGCTTCGAGAATCACCTCGAGTGCATCCGGCGGGATATACAGGTCCAGAGGAAGCTGGCTCATTGGTTTGCCTTCGACTACTGCAAACGGCATTTCCGCCTGTTTCGCTCCTGACTTTAGCCCAGGCGTTGCCCCCGAGATTGGTTCTTCCATTGCTTTGCCCGTTTTTACCTGTAGTCGAGGCCCATGGCTGATCTCACTTCTTCCAGCGTGGCCCTGGCGATGGTCCTCGCCCTTTCACAACCCTCAGCCACAATACTTTTCACCAGGTCCGGATTTTCCTCATATTGTACTGCACGCTCCCGCATGGGTTGTTGCTCAGCAAGTACCTTTTCTATCAAGGGTTTTTTACAGTCGATGCAGCCGATACCGGCGGTGGTGCACCCCTCGCGCACCCAACTCTTTGTTTCCTCATCGGAATAGATGTCGTGCAACGCAAACACCGGGCACTTGTCAGGATCACCCGGATCGTTACGTTTCACCCTGGCAGGATCCGTGGTCATGGTCCTGATTTTCTTCTCAACAGAATCCGGATCTTCCCGCAGGGTAATTGTGTTGTTGTAGGATTTCGACATTTTCTTGCCGTCCAGGCCCGGCATGATGGAAACATTGGTCAAAAGTGCTTCCGGTTCCGGCAATATCACCTTGCCACCACCCTCGAGGTAACCCAACAAGCGATCACGGTCCCCGAGCGATACATTCTGCTGCTCCAAAATGAGCGCCTGGGCCTTCTCCAGTGAATCCCTTTTACCATGCTGCAGATAGTCGCGCCTCAATTCCCTGTACATTTTAGCATTCCTGCGACCCAGCTTTTTGATCGCCTCCTCTGCCATTTCCTGGAATCCCGGCGTTTTACCGTAAATATGATTGAACCGGCGGGCGATCTCCCGAGTCATTTCCACGTGGGGAACCTGGTCGGCGCCGACGGGAACTTTACCCGCCTGGTAGATAAGAATATCGGCACTCTGAAGTACCGGATATCCCAGAAATCCATAGGTTGCCAGGTCACGATCTTTGGACTTCGCCACCAGATCCTTGTAGCTCGGCACCCGTTCAACCCAGCTCAAGGGTGTAATCATGGATAACAGCAAGTGAAGCTCCGCATGTTCCGGCACGTGGGACTGGATAAACAGGGTCGCTGAACCCGGGTTGACGCCAGCCGCAAGCCAGTCGATCACCATTTCCCAGATACTCTCTTCAATGACCTGCGGATTTTCGTAGTGGGTTGTCAACGCATGCCAGTCTGCAACGAAGAACATACAATCATACTCGTGTTGCAGGCGAACCCAGTTTTTCAGGACACCATGGTACTGACCCAGGTGCATACGACCCGTGGGACGAATGCCTGACAGCACCCTTTTCCGCGCTTCAATTAGACTCAAGTGGATACCCGTTGTTTTCAGAATACATGATCAAAGTGATCAACAAATAACAAGGAATTAAAAGAGGACTTGTTGCTCATATAACCAAAATGGTTTCGTTGGGAAGCTGTCCGCGAATGCCAATATTATACCTGCCGTCACAGCCGATGTCTCTGTTGCGCCAGCATCAGGCAGCAAACAGTTCCGTATCACCCCGACCCGATCGCGAAATCACCGGGATATCTTCTTCCATGTTCACCACCGTCGTCGGTTCCATGCCACAAAATCCGCCGTCAATGACCAGGTCCAGTTGATGTTCCAGCAAATCGCGAATCTCAACCGGATCTGTCATTGGATAGTCATCACCGGGCAACAACAGTGTACTGCTCATCAACGGTTCCCCCATGGCCGACAATAATGCATCGCAAATCGGATTATCAGGAACACGAAGCCCGATGGTTTTGCGTTTCGCGTGCACCAATCGTCTGGGAACTTCCCGGGTCGCCGGCAGGATAAAGGTATAGGGTCCCGGGGTCGCAGCTTTTATCAGCCGGTAGGCGCTGTTGCTGACCCGTGCATAAACGCCCAGTTCGGAAAGATCACGACAGACCAGGGTGAAGTTGTGATGCTGGTCCAGTTTTCTTATCTGACGGATTCTCTCCAGCGCCCGTTTATCGCCTATATGGCAGCCGAGTGCATAGGCGGAATCCGTCGGATAGGCGATAACGCCTCCAGCTTTCACGATTTCGGCCGCCTGACGAATCAGCCGAAGCTGTGGATTTTCCGGATGAACTCTGAAGAACTGGCTCATTGCAGGCCCTGGAATCAAAAAACGCGCATATTCTACCCAGTTCTTACACAAAAATGGATTCTATTTACCCCACATTGTTTTCTTGTATCTGAAGGGGTCGGTTCACCGTACCGGGCGCCCGGCTGAGTGGTGCCCGGCTGAGGGGCGCCCGGCTGAGGGGTGCCCGGCTGAGGGATGGCCGGCTGAGGGGTGCCCGGTGGCGCCGAGCCCATGGAACGGAAAGATAGCCCTCATGTCCTCTCGTGGCGGTTTCCCAGTAAAAGAAACTGCCGGGATGACGAGGGTTCGGAAAATGCATTATCATCAGGCGCTTAAAAATTGATGAAGCGAGTTGATGAAGCAATTCATTGAATTTATCCCCGTGCTGCTATTCGTGGTTGTTTATTTCACGACCCGGGATATCTATGTCAGCACTGCCGTGCTGATGGCTGGTATCTGTTTGCAGGTCGCTTATGAATTTATCCGATTCCGCAAGGTCGAGAAGAAGACGATCGTTATTTTCTGGGTAGCGATGCTGTTTGGCGGGGCAACCCTGATATTTCGCAGCGAGGTATTCATCCAGTGGAAGCCCACCATCGTAAACTGGTTATTTTCAGTCGCATTGCTAACGAGCCAGATCTTTGCGCGCGATAATCTCATTAAGAAAATGCTAGCCAATCAACTGACACTGCCTGACCATGTCTGGCGTAACCTTGCCCTGGGATGGTCGCTCGGGTTCTTTTTCGCCGGGGCACTGAATCTAGTTGTGGCATACCGCTTTAGTCTCGATTTTTGGGTGACCTATAAACTGGTGGGCGGCTTCGCCATCAGCCTGGTCTATATGGTTATTACTCTGGTGTACCTGGTGAAAGGCGGCTACATAAAGGATGACCAGAGTCAGGCGGCAAAATCGGATTAGAAAATGCTCTACGCAATAATCAGTACGGATATCGAAAACTCAACTCCACTTCGCGAACAGGCAAGGCCGATGCACCTGGCGCGGTTGCAGGCTCTAAAAAGTGAAGGCAGATTGATCCTGGCGGGACCTCATCCTGCAGTGGATAACGATGATCCCGGGGAAGCGGGATTTAGCGGTAGCCTGGTGATCGCTGAATTCGACTCCCACGGCGCCGCCCAGGCCTGGGCTAATGATGATCCCTATGTCGCCGCTGGCGTTTACGCCAAGGTCATCGTAAAACCCTTCAAGAAGGTGCTTCCCTGAAACTGCTGGCCGTCATCGTGATCCTGGGATGCGCCCAGTCCGTGTTGGCCGATACCGTCTACGTGCGGGATACCATCTATGTGCCCCTGCGTGGTGGTCAATCGACGGAGTACCGTATCCTGCATCGGGGCGTGCGCAGCGGAACGGTCCTTGATCGACTGGAAACCAACGAGGACAGCGGATATAGCCTGGTGCGGATGGAAAACGGGCTTCAGGGCTGGATTCAGTCCCAGTACCTGGTGCAGGAACCCATCGCAAAGGATCTGCTGCAGCAGGCCGTTGAGCGTTTATATGATTTGGAAACCGATCACCAGAAAACGCTACTCCGTTTTCAGGAAATAAAATCCAATCAAATTGAACTGGTCGCTTCAAACGACGATCTCCACGACAGAAACGACGCCCTGGTCACAGAACTGAACGACCTCACACAACTGGCGGTCAGTGTCATCTCCATTGACGATGAGAACAAGGAGCTTCGAGACGAGCACGATTCCCTGCTGCATCAAATTGACGCACTGTCGGTCGCGAACCAGGAACTGCAAGACGCTTCCGACCAGCAATGGTTTCTTACCGGCGCTGGTACCCTGTTACTTGGCATGCTACTTGGCTTCTGGATATCAAGACGGATATATCACAATCGCGCCAGCAGCGGCTGGGCTTAAGATGCCAACCAGACTCAGTGTCAATCTGAACAAGATCGCCCTGATCCGCAATTCCAGGGATACGACAATTCCCAGTGTGGTCGAAGCCGCCATTACCTGTATCGCCAATGGCGCACAAGGTATTACCGTGCACCCCAGACCTGACATGCGCCACATTCGCCCTTCGGATGTCTACGATCTGGCGGAACTGCTATCAAAGGATGAATACCAGCACATCGAATTTAACATAGAGGGGAATCCCTATGCTGGTGCGCAAGACAACGGATATCCCGGGTTTATGAAGCTGGTTGAGGACGTTGGTGCCGATCAATGTACGCTGGTACCGGATGATCCCAGGCAGCTTACGTCGGATCACGGCTGGGACCTGACCGGAGAGTCCAATCAGCTCAATCCTATAGTGGAGGCACTACAGCAGAAAAATATCAGGGTCAGCCTTTTTATGGATCCGATAGAAAAACAAATCGAACTGGCGGCATACCTGGGCGTAAACCGTATCGAGTTCTACACGGGACCCTATGCTGACAATTTTGGTAAACAAGACCTGGATCTAGTCCTTGCCGCCTTCGTCACATCCGGTAAATTTGCCCAAACCCTTGGCCTTGGCATAAACGCGGGGCATGACCTCAACCTGGAAAACCTCACTACTTTCTGCACTGAAGTGCCTGATGTGGCGGAGGTTTCGATTGGCCACGCTATTATTACTGATGCACTCAGGATGGGGCTCGGCCCGACGGTGCAGAAATACCGCGAGATATTGGACCAGATCGCTTAACCGCTGCCTGCCCGATCATGGATGCCAATCGTTAAACCCGGCACTGGAATCCTGACTCTGCGCCAAGGTTATCGCATTCCCCAGGGGGTTTATGGCGCCAACTCCACTGAGAAAGGGATTGGAGACAAGCAGCCGAATCAGTATGATGGTCGGCTCCATTCCACCGACCAATTTAGACTATACCATGACCCCCTTACTGAAAAATCTTGTTCTCTCCATCCTGATTGGCGTTGTCGCCTACCTGGCCATTGGCTTCAACGACGATCAGACATTGCGAATCCCTGACTCCATTTCCACTTCCACAGAATTACTCATCATTATTGTCGCCATCTTCATCGCCGTTATGTTAAATCGTTCGACGCAGGTGAGCGCATCGGTCATGCAGGAAACTGAAACTGGCACCGTCAAATGGTTCAACGTCAAGAAAGGCTACGGTTTTATCACTCGTGACCAGGGTGATGATGTATTCGTCCATTTTCGAAATATAGAGGGTGATGGACGGCGTTCCATCTCCGAAGGACAGCGGGTCACATTTATTGTCGTCCCAGGTGACAAGGGATTACAGGCCGACCAGGTATCAGCACTCTAGGGAACTGACTTGTGGCCGAAATATTCATGATTGGCTCCGAGGAAGGCATCAAGGAACTGGAAGCTGACGAAAACCCGGCTGACCTGTTTCCCTGTATGAACACCCAGGGTATCCACGCAGAAGCAAGAGCGCAGCTCTATACCCTGGTAACCCGGTCCTTTCTTGATGATGCCATGCAACTTGAACCACTGGTCCGGCAGTTGTCCGAAGAAGGTCCCAACATTTATCTGCTTGACTCATCTCTGGCAAGCCAGCTTGCAGGTAAAGACGAGAACGACATTGAGCAACTCGTCAACCAGTGGCTTGAATGCGAACCCGTTGAAGCACTCGATCTCGACAGCGAAGACCTGATCGATTTCCTGTTCCAACTGATACACTTCTGCAAAACCGCAATTCAGGGTGAGGACCTCGGTGTTTATCTCTACAGCGATGGATAACTGAGGCAGGAAATGTCGAGCCCAGTCTATTCGACGGACAAGGGGAAACTCTGCCCAGGTTGCGCTGAAAAGCTCTCCCTGTGCCGCTGCAGCCAGCAAAAAGTACCTGCTACGGATGGTATCGTCAGGCTGCAAAGACAGGTAAAGGGACGAAACGGAAAACCCGTCGTCCTGATTACCGGTCTTCCGCTGGAATCCGCGGAACTCAAGATCCTTGCAAGAAAACTCAAATCCAGATGCGCGGTTGGCGGTTCGATTGACGCCGGTACCATCATCATCCAGGGTGACAAGCGAGATCTGATAAAACGGGAACTGGAAGCAATCGGCTACCGGGTAAAATTAAGTGGCGGATAAGCGGACCCTGATCGACGCGCCGGAACTGCGGATAACGATTGACGCAGATACACCCTGTTTCATATTCGACTGCCGCTTTTCTCTTAGCGATGATCGCTATGGAGCCAATGCATACGCAGAAAATCACATTCCCACGGCACAATCTGCTGACCTCAACCTGCAACTGAGTGCACCCATTATTCCCGGTAAAACTGGCCGGCATCCCCTGCCGGCTAGAGATACGTTTCTTCGGCAGGTGCAAAACTGGGGCGTCACCGCCGGTGCACAGGTCATAGCCTACGATGATGGCAATGGCGTTTTCGCATCAAGATTGTGGTGGATGTTTCGCTGGCTGGGCCACGAAACCGTCGCGATTCTAAACGGCGGAATTGCAGCTTGGAAGGAAGCAGGTTTCGCAACCACCGCGGAAGTTAAATCATTTGAGCCTTCCGGTTTTCAGATCAATTCACCACTGACAAAATCAATCCATGCTGACGATCTATTGTCACAACCAGGACTGTTAACAGATGCCAGGGATTTGCCGCGTTTCAAGGGAGAAATCGAGACCATCGACCCAGTCGCCGGCCATATTCCCGGCGCAATTTGCCTGCCGTTTGTGCAGAACCTGAAGGGTGGTTATTTCAGGTCAGCCGATGAACTTCAGCAGCGGTTTCGGGACGCGGGCATTGAACCAGACAGCCAGGTAACCTGCTATTGCGGTTCCGGAGTTTCAGCAGCGCACAATATACTCGCCCTGGTGCACGCCGGATTCAACGAGCCCACCCTCTATGCCGGGTCATGGAGTGAGTGGATTACAGACCCTGAAAGGCCTGTGGCCCGCGGCGAATAGCCGCTGTCTTCCCGACGGGACCTTTTAAGCCCTTCCGCTGGAGCTGCCTTCTCAGGTAAACGTCAATCGAATACCCGAACATTAATCACCCCTTCGATATCGAGAATATCCTGAACCAGGTCCCCGGTTGGACGGGTTTCGATGTCGATAATGTTATAGGCAATATCATCCCGGCTTTTGTTTAACATATCGATCACATTGATATTTCGATCCGCCAGAATCGACAGAACCGAGCCCAAAATCCGGGGTACATTCTTGTTGGCTAGCGCCAGGCGGAATCCCGAACCATTACGATCCATCTCCAGGCTAGGGAAATTGACTGAATTCCTGATATTGCCGTTTTCAAGAAAGTCGATGATCTGATCTGCAACCATCATGGCGCAGTTCTCTTCGGCTTCTGCCGTACTGGCCCCGAGATGAGGTGTCGATACAACGCCTGGCTTTCCGATCAAGCCAGGAACCGGGAAATCAGAAATATACTGCGACAGTTTTCCGCTATCCAGGGCATCGGCAATGGCATCCGTATCAACGAGTTCACCTCTCGCAAAATTCAGAAGTACTGCCCCGTCCTTGAAATACCCCAGCGTTTCCTCATTAATCATGCCACGCGTGGAATCAAGGGCCGGCACATGCAGAGAGATAATGTCTGAACGAGAAAACAGAGCCTGTACATCGTCCATTTTCTTTACACGACGAGATAGTCTCCATGCCGCTTCAACCGACAAGGCTGAGTCATAACCCTGCACCTGCATTTCCATCTGCAGCCCCATCTCTGCCACCATGGATCCGATTGCCCCCAGACCAAGAACGCCAAGGGTTTTGCCCTTGAGTTCACTACCCTTGTAGCGTTTTTTACTGGCTTCCACCAGCCTGTTTAATTCAGACTCGTCCTCTTGCCCCCGGAGGCTGTCAACATACTCGATACCCTGGATAATTCCCCGACAAGACAACAGCAGCCCCGCCATTACCAGTTCTTTTACCGCATTGGCATTGGCGCCAGGTGTGTTGAACACCACGATGCCCTTGTCCGTGTAATCCGAGACGGGAATATTGTTGACCCCGGCGCCTGCGCGCCCGACGGCTCGCAGAGAAGGGGTTGCATCCTCTACAGACAATTGGTGGCTTCGCACCAGAATCGCATCCGGATCTGATATATCCGGACCAACTTCATAATCCTTGTGGGGAAACTTTTCCAGTCCCTTTTCAGAAATGTTGTTGAGTGTACGAATTTTATACATCTTCGGTGCTTCTATAAAAAAACGGCAAGTTTACACGGGTGGCCAAAATTTAGTTAAGCTTTATCCTCACCTTAACCATTAGCGCGATTCATCGCGTAATCCATCTATCCTAATGAACGATCAAACCGATACCACCGCGCCGGATATCACCGTACGCCCGAATGGTTTTGTCTGATAATTCCACCGCGTGAACACCACCGAAAAAGAGATTGAGACCCTGCCAGCGGACCAGGCTATCCACTTCTTTTTCCAGCGCTTGGGTGTCCAACTCAGAAAATCCCTGCTCCATGTTCAATGCCCCCTGCTCCACGTGAATCCGTGGGCTTGCCACTGCCTGTTCCAAATCCATCTTGAAATCCACCAAATTGCTGACCACCTGCAAAATAGCGCTGCGGATGCGGTTGGATCCCCCTGAGCCCAGCGCATATTGTTTATTGTCTATAGTCAGTACAGTGGGTGCCATCATCGACGCCATTCTCTGATCCGTTTGCCAGCGCCCGAAACCGCCGGGATTAATATCTTCCTCACCCAGCATATTGTTCAGCATAAAGCCGGTTTCCGGCACCATGACGCCGCAACCCTCACCATTGGACAATGACATGGACGCAATATTCCCCTTGGAGTCAGCAACACTGATGTGAGTCGTTCCCCGCGAACAGGCAAAATAGCCTTGCACTTCCTGCTGATAACGACTGAGATAAGCCGCATCGAGAAGATTTCCGTTATTGAGATCACCGCTACTCATGGCATCCAGTCTCGCTTTTTGAGTCAGTGTCATGATCTTTGTCAACAGCCCAAGGTGGGATCCGCTGCCAAAGCTGGAAATCCCGGCAGCCTCCATCAGCCGCAACGCGAAAGCGATTAATATGCCACCGAAACTCGGCGGTGGATTAGTGCGCAGCATGGCTGATCGATAGGCAAATGCCAGCGGCTCCCTGCAGATGACCTTGTAATCTTCGAGGTCTCGCTGGGTAATATATCCGCCGCTGCCGCAGACCCCTGCAATACGCTGCGCCATCTCACCCTGATAGAAAAAGGGCTCTCCTTCGCAGACTAATCCTTCGAGAGTTTTCGCCAGTTCCGGTCGTCGGAAAAGTTCACCTTCTCGCGGTAATTCGCCCGACGGACCGACAAAAACCTCCTGCGCAGATGTTGTCGCGCGATAGATAGGCGAGACGATATCGAACACATAAGCCTGCATCGGCGTCACCGAAACACCTTCATCTGCCTGCCGGATCGCTGGATCTACCAGTTCTTGCAGCGGTAAGGTACACAGGTCCTCGTAGATCGCAAAGGCACCCTTGACCATTCCAGGTGTGGCGACACTGCCGGAACCGATATGAAATTCCTGGGTCACATCGCCAAAATCAGCAACGACCGGATAGAAGTCTGGTTCGTCCTGATGCCTGTCTTTCGGGGTCTGTACAAAGAAGTCGTAGATCCGGGGTTGCTTGTTTACCGGACATGCGAGCAAATATCCACCGCCCCCCAGAGACGCCAGGACCGGTTCAACCACACACGCAGAGAACTGGGCGGCAACAACCGCATCGAACGCATTGCCGCCATTTCGCAGCACTTCCTCTGCAGCTTCCGCAACTTTCGGATGGCCGCAGGCAATTCCACCCTTCAGCGCCTTCAATCGCTGGAAGCGTCTGTCATTGGCTGTTCACATCGATTTTCCTCACAACAGCGCCTAAAACAAACTAATGCCGCCACTGACAACAGCGTGAAACCAATAGAGAACGGCATAGAGCGCAACCCCGATAGCGACAGCCAGCCAGTTAATCTCAGCCACCTTTAATGCAGTTTTGCCTGAAAATATGGCCGCGAACGGGATGAGGGAAGTCGCTTCGTAAAACGCCTGCCACTTATCTGAGCCAATGGCTTTCTTGCGCCTATCCATGGCAACCATGCCAACCGCAGATACCAGCGCCAGGGTGCCAAAGAACAGGATCGACGCCTGGTCACCATTGGCAATCAGGTGGCCAATGGCAAACAGCAGAATTCCCCACTGCAGAGGATGCCGCGTGATCTTCACTGCACCAGGTATGTCATTGTCAATGGCACCTTCCATCTTCACGGCAGTGGGGTTCTTTACCATAATCCCAACCAGGATCATGACGATGGATAAAAGGAGAATCACCTTCGTAACTTTGTAACTCGTGGCGTTGGCAAGCCAGATATATTCCGAATGATCAATGCCCGCGTAGAAATAGATCATTCCGCCGAGGGAAGCAAAAGCAAGAAGCGAGTAGAGCCCAAGATATCCGTTTTCACCAGCGGCATCTCTGAGCATACCTCGCAAAGGTGTGCTGGAAATACCCAGATGCAAGAGAAGGAAAGCAGCGCAAGAGATAGTCAAAAGTGTCATGTCAGATCCCCATGATGGTTCGGAGCTTATCTTAAACCGAACCGGCAGGCAGACCCAGCACGAAAGAGCCCTCAGCGGTTCTTAATATAGAGAGCCCTCAGCGGCTCTTAATAAAAAGCTATCGTCCCAAAGCCCTGATCAACGCACGTCTTAGTATCTGAAACTCCGCAGCGGAAATCAGTCCAATTTCGTACACTTCCACCAGCTCAAGGATCTGCTCGCCAAATGTGGGCAAGATGCTGCCTGTATCCACTCTTACGCAGGCAACGCTTGACAGTATCGTTAACAGCATCAATATTCCGGGAAGCACCTTTTTATATTTCATCACCTCTTCCCCTCAACCAAATTGCGCCACAAACGAACACAAGCCCAACTGACAGACCCAGTAAGGTATCAATATCCAGTAATCTCGGTAACAAATCCGTAATCTGCAGTTCCTGATCATGGGCAATGACAATTGGCGAGGCATGGGATGCGAACCATGCTGAAACCAGATTGTCATCGGATACAATTCGTTCGGCTACCGAGAAAGCGATCGGTATACCAATGATCCATGCCAGAGGAACACTATTGGCCCAAGCGGAAACCAGTATCATCCAACCATAGAAGGGTAAGTTCCAGATCGCCTGAAAAAGTATATAGACAACCAGGGTAAGCCAACGACCAACCAGGTTTGAAGGTTCCCAGAGTGCCGCCCATATTGATACATCCTGTCCCATCGCGGCGAGCGAGGCGATGATCAGTAACACCAGCTGGACAACGGCAAGACAAACCAGATAAACAGCCGGAACCAGAAGCAACGCGGTCACCAGTTTTGCCGCGACAGTATTGATGTCTGATACAGGCATCGACTTCCAGAACAGGATGCTGCGGTCCTTCCGGTCGTTGTAAAGTGACACAATCAGGTAGAAAAACACGACGATCGAGAGTATCACCAGTAGCGGGGTACCCAGCCCATTCAAAATCTTGTAAAGCTTATGCTCGCGCTCCGATGGGGGCAGACTCGCGAGCTTTGAAAGCATCAGTTCAAATGCTTCATCTGCATGAACTTCATTCCTCGTCACCTGGTGGGATGACCCATCACGATCCGGCGTGATGTCCGCGTTAATTCCCCCAATATCAACTGCGATATAGAAACCCACCATCATCAGGATCATAAAACCGGTCGTCACCAGCGGCAGCACGATAAAAGTATTACGGTGTTCCCAGAATTCTCTCTTCAGCAAGATTGGAAATTGATTCATGGTGTTATCCCTTCTGCATCTTGGCAACGAACAAATCAGCGACACTGGGTGTATGAACCTCGCCGAAATGGCCCAGCGTCTCAACGGAAACATTTTCAAATATCATACTTCTCTTACCCAGCATTTCCCGGGTGTGCATAGGAGCGTATGCCAATGCCCGTTCGACATCTTCGGGTGCCACAAGCACCTCGCTGTATAAGCTGGGTAGCTCATCCATAGAACAGCTTAGAATGATCCGGCCCTCATCAATAAAAATCAGATGGGTCAGCAGGGATTCGATTTCCTCAACCTGATGGGTACTGATAATGATGCTCGTGCTGTGATCGAAGTAGTCATTCAGCAGTCGCTCATAGAAGGATTTTCGATACAGGATATCTAGACCGAGGGTGGGTTCATCCAGCACGAGAAGATCAACCTCAATAGCCATCACCAGGGCCAGGTGCAATTGAGTGACCATCCCTTTGGACAGCTGTCTCACTTTCTGTCCGGGTAAAATGTTGGTTTCCCTGAGCAAGGCCTCAGCTTTTTCGCGATTAAATCCTTCATGGACACCATCTACATAGTCGATGGCATCACAGACCTTTAACCACCGTGGCAGCACACCCACATCAGCAATAAAGCAGACACGTTTCATGATCTCGTGTCGACGGCGACGTGGATCCATGCCCAGCACCTGCAACTCGCCATCAAACCTTGTGAGCCCGAGCAGCGCTTTAAGTGTGGTTGTTTTCCCCGCACCATTGGGTCCAATCAAACCGACAATGGAACCCGTCTCTATATCGAAGCTGATATCACGCAGGGCTTCAAACTTGCCGTAGCGCTTGGACATTCCCCGGGCTTGAACGACACTACTCATTTCCCTTCCCCTTCTTCGAGCAATTCACCGACTGACAAACCCAGGCGCGCTATCTTTTCCAGCAGGCGTGGCCATTCTTCCGTCAAAAAAAGCTTCTTCTCGTCCTCGGCCAGCTTTTCCCTGGCACCGGTCATCACATACATCCCAAGTCCTCTCTTTTTTTCAACAACTCCCTCGTCCACCAGCAGTTGAAAAGCCTTGGAGACGGTAATGGGGTTAATACGATGATCTGCAGATAGCTGGCGGACCGACGGCAGCGAATCGCCGTTGCCATAGATCCCTTCCAATATCATCTCCACCAGCCTGTCATGCAGCTGGCGATAAATGGGATCCTTGTCGTTCCAGCTAATTTCCATAGTCAACAGCCATATCAGGTGTACTGGTCATTTAGTGTTATACATTACTATAACACTATATCAAACAATTGCAATAACTCGCTTAAAACTCCGTACGAATGAATCAAATCATATGATTACGGCATGAGAATCCTGCTAGACGACAGTTCCTTCACGGTTGCTGACAATCGGACCTAAACTCTGCTGTTCGCAGAAGACTTAACAGGAAAGAGAGATCGCGGCAAGCCTTAGGAATACTGTGGGTTTTATCAGCTGGACGACAGAAAGAGATATCAACGTCACAAGCAATTCTTGTTGGAGAGGCGAGATCCTTTGGTTCCACCGGCTACACTCAGAGCAGGCGTTCTGAGTGACGATGTGTCAGGGTAATCTGTATCTGAGGGGAGGTTCGCGGTCGCCGAGCAGTGCCTTGTATTGGAAATCCTCGCCGCGTCTATCGAGGAATTCTTCTTCGGCATCACGGATGAGTTCCGCATTGTTGAACAGGTCCATGGCGGTCAGGGCGAGTGTTTTCGCGGCAACCTGCATGCCTTTGATGCCGATCGAAGTTCCACCAGCAGCAACCGCTTGCCAGCTATGGGCCGATGTCCCGGGTACCCAGGTTGCAGTCCTCAGTCCGGTTGTGGGAACCACCCAGCTCACATCCCCGACATCGGTCGATGCTTTGCCGTGCACCATTTCCAGGGGTAACACCTTCTCCTGCAATCCGAGATAGCTCTTCTCCAGACCAAAGGATTGATCAATCGTGTTTGCAAATTCCTGTTCCTCTTCGCTGTAGGCATAGCCACCCACGCGGATCAGATTCTGGTGCATTACCTGCGCCAGAACCTCATTAGGTAACAAAGGATGATTACCGTGCATCGTTTCAGCTTCAACCTGTGTCCCGGTTCCCATGGCGGCAGCCCGGGAAACCGTCATCACCCTGTCCCAGATCCGCTGCAATTCTTTCGCGCTTGGATGACGAACGTAGTAATACACTTCCGCCAGGTCAGGCACCACATTGGGCGCCTCTCCCCCTTTCGTGATCACATAGTGAATGCGGGTTTCCTGGGGTACATGTTCACGCATCATATTAACCATGTAGTTCATGGCCTCCACTGCATCCAGCGCTGAACGGCCACGCTCCGGTGCAGCCGATGCATGGGAGGATATGCCCCTGAATTTGAAGCGTGCTGATTTGTTGGCAAGGCTGGTGGCCGGATTTGCACCATTTCGATCCCATGGGTGCCAGTGTAAAACGGTATCCACGTCTGCAAACAATCCTGCGCGAACCATATAGACCTTACCGGAGCCGCCCTCTTCCGCTGGCGTGCCGTACAGCCTGATGGTCCCCTTAACATCGTTGGCTTGCATCCAGTGTTTTACCGCCAGCGCTGCAGCCATTGAGCCGGTACCAAAAAGATGGTGTCCACAGGCATGTCCGTTCGGTTTGTCTTCAAGGATGTTCCTGACCGGGGACGCGCCCTGGGATATTCCCGGCAACGCATCAAATTCTGCCAGGAGTCCAATCACCGGTGTTCCTTCACCATAGCTGGCAATAAAGGCTGTGGGCATTCCTGCGATGCCGGAGCTGATCTCAAAGCCCGCCCCTATCAGCTTGGATTGCAGCAGCGCTGAACTGCGGGTCTCGAGGTAACCCAGTTCCGCATAATCCCATATCGTTTTCGCCACCTCGCCGTATTCAGCTTCATGCCGATCAATGTAGTCCAGAACATCCTCTTTCTCGTCCCCGCCGGCAGGCGCCAACCAAAATGTTGAAACCAACATCAGCAACAACCTGGTCATGCTCCTTCTCCTGCCACTACCTTTTTTACAAGATCACCAATGATGGTCACACTATCTCTGACCTCATACTCTGCCAGCTTGGCTGCGATTTCCAACCGCCGCACAAACGCACTGTCCACTTCGCTTAAAAACAACACATCGTTAAGGTCGTCTTCTTCGATCACTATGCTATATCCTGCCTCATTGAAGGTTCGGGCATTGTCCAATTGATCTCCACGACTGGCCCTGGCAGACAAAGGGATCAGTATATGCGGTTTTCGCATCACCAACAGTTCGTAGATCGTGTTCGCTCCCGCACGCGCAATGACCAGACTTGCCGCTGCCAACACATCACCAAATTCATCCAGCAGGAATTCCTTTTGGATGTAATGCGGGGTCGATTCGAGATCTCCATCAATATTTCCCGCTCCCGTTATGTGCACGATGATAAATTTTTCGGTTAACGGCGCAATTACATTTCGCACCTGCTGATTGATGATCTTCGCCCCGAGGCTGCCGCCAAATACGAGGACAATGGGCTTGTCACCCTTGACCCCAAGGAACTGTCTGCCCCTCAAAGCATTTCCTTCAAGCAGCGACTTCCGCACCGGCGTGCCTGTGACAATGACCCTGCCTGAAGATGCAGAGCTGGCCGGCAGGTATTGTCTGGACTCCTCAAAATTAAGGCAGATTTTCCTGGCAAAAGGAAAACAGAGTTTATTCGCGAGCCCGGGTGTTACGTCCGACTCATGGCAAACGACCGGAATACGGCACATCCAGGCAGCAATGACGACCGGCACCGCCACAAACCCGCCTTTCGAAAACACGACCCTGGGACGTTCCCTCCAGCAGATCACAAGGCTTTGTAAAAACCCGAACAAGATAAACAGCGGGTCGACAAAATTCCGCCAGTCGAAATAGCGGCGTAATTTTCCAGATGCGATGGCGTTGTATCGGATGCTAAGCCTGGTGATGATTTCTTTTTCAATACCCCTTGTGGAACCTACGTAGACACAATCCCAGCCATCCTTCTGAAATTGTTCGATGAGAGCGACGTTAGGAGTCACATGCCCTGCCGTGCCACCCCCGGTAAACAGTATTTTCATGTCCTATAGCTGAAGCGTTTTCTTAACAAAGGGAATCGTTAACCTTTTTTGTTGACGCAACGTTTCCTCCTCCAGCTTCCCCAACAACTCAATCAAGTGGTGCATATCGCGCGGAGAACGATCGAGAATAAATCTCGCCACCTCATCATTGAGGGTAAAACCACGGTCACGGGCTCGTAGTTTTAAAATCCCAAGCTTTTCCTGATCATCAAGCGCCTCGGTTTCAATTGCAACTGTAGCTCGAAGTCTGGAGGCAAGATCAGGCAGTTGGATATCCAGCCTTGCAGACGGAATGGATGCAGAAACTACCAGCTGTGTGTTCCCGTCCTTGACCGAATTCATGAGATGGAACAGTGCCAGCTCCCAGTTTTCATCACCAATAACCTCATGAATATCATCAAGGCAAACCAGTGGAAACGATTCCAGGCGATGTAATATCTCCGGAGAGTGGTTGCCCAGATCCTGCAGGTAAATTGAATCCTTTTTTTTCAGCCTCGCCTTGTTGCATAGTGCCTGGAGCAGATGCGATTTGCCGCTGCCGGTCAATCCCCAGAGATAAAGTATGCGATCAGCTCCCTGAATTTTCGCCGCAGCGCTACCAACGTAATTCTCGAAGGTTGCATCATCCCGTAATCGAATATTCAGGGCCAGCTGGCTATTCATAGTATTCACTGTTGAGGTAGCTCAGATGCAGGTGGCGAACGAAGACCATGATGACTGCCGCCACCGGCAGCGCCAGGAGTACGCCTACAAACCCGAATAACTGACCCCCGGCCAGGACGGCAAATATTACGGCCACAGGGTGTAAACCAATCCGATCACCCACAAGCCAGGGTGTCAGCACCATCCCTTCAAGTATCTGGCCGACGCCGAATACAATCCCTATATAAACCAGATGAATTGCATCCTGGAACTGGAATAGCGCCGCCAGAGTAGCGGCAAAGATACCAACAAAGAAACCGAGATAGGGAACAATGCTGGCGAGCCCGGCTAACATCCCTATGACGAGGGCGAGTTTCAGACCAACGATGGTCAAACCCAGGGCATAGATGAAGCCAAGCAGAATCATTATCAGCATCTGCCCGCGAAGGAATGAACT
Source organism: Pseudomonadota bacterium (assembly GCA_022571415.1). Lineage (GTDB taxonomy): Bacteria > Pseudomonadota > Gammaproteobacteria > Pseudomonadales > Azotimanducaceae. The sequence continues at coordinate 57,236 of JACZXW010000001.1, read as the reverse complement.
GAGAACTTCATCGCATTCAGTCAGCAGGATGACCGTGTCCTCGACGAGGTCTCTGGGAATCATTTCCTGCAGCCGACCCATCACCTGGTCCCAGTCCCGCAGCATATAAAAAGCCACCACAGGGGTAAGTGCGACATTGGCGAGTGTCAACAGCAGCGCCACACCTGACGCCGTTATTTCAGACAACACCCGGCCCACCATGCCCCCGGTTTCCTGCCAGTCTGAAGTGATCCTGTTTTTCAACACATCCGTGTCAACGTTAAACGGATCAATGCCAAACGTTTCCAGCAGATAGGGGCTGGTGGTCTGTTGCAGCCAGATAATAAACGCTGGAATGTCACGGATTAAGGCACCGGTTTCACGAAAAAGTACCGGCACTACAATCAGCAGGGAGCCCACAAATACCAGCAGAAAAGCCATAAACACGATAAGAACGCCTGCGGTTCTTCCAACTCCCAGAGATTCAAGCCGATCAACGATGGGGTCACCAAGATATGCCAGCGCAATTCCGACCAGGAATGGGGTCAGAATTGGCTGCAGCAAATAGATTGCTACAAGGGATGCACCCAGCAATAACAATGCGAAGGTTTTTTCAAGTGTACTCATGGCGTGACTATCGCCTGCATCCAGCGGGGATCCCTGACCAGCTTGTTGGTCCACAGCCAGAGATAACTGCAACCATCCAATATCGTGGCAATGACAACAACCCAGACCAGAATCGACATGAACATAGAAACAACAGACATACTCGCAACAAGGGTGATCATGATATAACCAATCAGCAATAGCTGCAGGACAGTTGTTACCTTGCCAACAAGAATCGGGCGTACTTCAGGGAACCCGGCCAGTGCCGTATATACCAGCACACCACCGACGACTGCCAGGTCCTTAGCGATCATCAAGAACAATACCATCACAGGGAAGTGTCCGAGGAGCCCGAGCGTGACAGTGGTCACCAACAGCAGCAGTTTGTCGGCCAGGGGATCAATGATTTTTCCAAACGCAGTCACCCAGCCATACTTCCTTGCGAAATATCCGTCCAGACCATCTGATATTCCCGCAATGCAGAAGAGCGCCAGACTAAAGGCAAATTCACCTTCAACAATAGCGATAGCAATAGGCAACACCAGCAACAACCGAAACATGGATATGGCATTGGGGACATTGTGCAGGTACTTCACAGTCAATGCATCCAACGATAATACTGCACATCCATGAACTCATCGGCACTAAGGAGGAGCATTTTTTGGTCCAGCTGAATGATCTCGATCAGCTGCTCATTTTTCCCTTCAGTGTTGAGTTTAAACTCCACCTCACTACCGTCTACTCGCACAATAAAACTACTCAACACCGGTCCGAGAGACTCAAGATAGTTACTGACGGCCACATAGTCTTCCAGGTTATTGACCGACTCAATACGGATGGTCACCTGGCTGCGAGAAGAATCAATAGCATACCTCGCTGCCAGTTCATTCGTGAGCCTGTCTATCATGGAGCGGATCATTTCATCTGCACTAAAAGCCGATGAATCAGCGACATGCCAGTTCTGGTCGATCTGATATGACCACCTGGCGGACCATCGACCATTACTATCCTTTTGTATCCTGCCGGTGAGAATGCTATCGGGGTTGTAACGGGCCGATGCGTCGGCTATTCGCCCGAGAAACGCGCCCCAGACTTCCGCTGCAGACAGGGAAGCGGAATCTTCCAGATCCAGTAACGGAAACAACAGCGGCAGGCCTCGCAATCTCGCTTGATCCTGCAGTGCTTTGGTCATTTCATTCACTTCATTCTCTGAAAGGATACGACGACCTTCAACATCACTGATGGCCAGCCATAACAAAACCCCGGGGCGATTGCTGGCCCATACTGGAAATCCGGCCCGGCGAAGCAATTTCGCAACCGCGCTGGGTTCGAAGTGGATTCTGAGCAGCTGCGCGGGTACGACTTCATTCCCAATTTGCAGGGTTTTGTCGGTCGATTCATAACTGTACTGGTAGTAGTAGGCTTCAGGCTTTCGCAGGGAACTCGCTATCAGCGCACTGTTCTCGACTTCCCTTGTGCCGGACACCCTGACCAGAACCTGCAGCAATCCTGCCTGGGCACCGCGTGCCAGTTGCCGTTCTTCTTCGCCAACCACAAGTACTTCTGCCACATACAGATTTTCCACGGGAACGGACCAGGCGAATTCAGCCTCTAAACAGAGGAAGACAAAGAGAAAAAAACTGCCGAGGAGGGAACTTCTGTTAATAACAGGTATCCTTTTTCTTATGGAAATGAAAAACGCGGACGTAATTCATATACGGGAAATTGGGATTGTCATAGACTGGCTCCCTATTTACAAGACAACCTGAACATGATTCGCACCGTTTCAATCATCACCTTGTTCACCTTGTTTATCCTTGGTGGCACCCAGGTAATGGCTGAACCCACCCCATTTCGCGCCGTTTATAAGGCAGACTATAAAGGTTTACCTGTCAGTGCGGTGGCTATTCGGGAACTCAAACAAATCGAAAACAGTAAATATCTGCTCTCCTCCTCTGCCAAATCATTCTTTACCTCGGTAATGGAGCAAAGTATTTTTACCCTGGACGAGCAACATCTTGTACCCCTTGAATATCAGTACAAACGAACCGGAATTGGCAAGAACCTGAAGGTCATTCTTACTTTTGACCGGCAAGCGGGAAAAGTGAGGAGCGAGTTAAAAGCCTGGGAGATCGACGTCACTGATGAAACTCTCGATAAGCTGTTGTATCAATTCAGAATGCGTGAAGACCTGCAGAACGCATTACGAAACGGACAACCCTGGCCTGATATGAACTACCGCGTGGCTGACGACGGGCGAATTAAAGACTACAACTTCAAGATCACTGGAGAAGAGTTCATCGACACACCCATTGGCAGATTCAGGACCGTGAAAGCTGTCCGCATTCGTAAAGACGGCAAACGGACAACCACATTTTGGCTGGCTCCGAATTATGAGTTTTTACTTGTGCGTCTGTTGCAGACAGAAAAGAATGGCAAGGGTTTTGAATTACTTCTCAAGGAAGCGAATTTTAACGGTGAACAGGTCAAGGGCTTGAATGGGTCAGGCTTGGGGGTCAGCAGGCTTGGGGGTCAGAGTAAAGGGTCAGAGTAAAAACTCTGACCCTTTACTCTGACCCCATCCATCTGTCATGCTTTCGGCAGGGTGACCCCAACCTGACCCTGGTATTTTCCTCCCCGATCCGCATAGGAGGTTTCACACTCCTCATCTGATTCAAAAAAAAGCATCTGGGCTACCCCCTCATTGGCGTAGATTTTTGCGGGCAGGGGGGTCGTGTTAGAAAATTCCAGTGTAACGTGCCCCTCCCATTCCGGCTCGAGCGGAGTAACATTGACAATGATGCCGCAGCGCGCGTAAGTGGATTTACCCAGGCAAATGGTCAATACGTTGCGTGGGATTTTGAAATATTCAATTGTGCGGGCCAGCGCAAAAGAATTTGGCGGGATGATGCAGATATCACTTTTTACATCCACAAAACTATTCTCATCAAAATCTTTCGGATCGACCGTAACTGAATAGATATTGGTAAACACTTTAAAATCATCAGAACAACGAACATCATAACCATAGCTGGAGGTACCGTAAGAAATCACCCGCTTACCTCCAGATTCCCTTATCTGCCCGGCTTCAAATGGCGAAATCATTTGCTCTTCCTCTGCCATCCTCCGAATCCAACGATCTGATTTAATTGACATACTCGTTGCTCCACTTTGTTACGTGCGGTTCAAGGCTGTTTATACGAGCCGCTCAGGGCTGTTTACAAGTGCCGCTCAGGGCTGTTTACAAGTGCCGCTCAGGGCTGTTTATACGAGCCGCTCAGGGCTGTTTACAAGTGCCGCTCAAGGCTGTTTATACGAGCCGCTCAAGGCTGCTCAGTCGTCAACAATTGTTATCAAGGGCCCGGTTTCCGAGGCTGTAGACGCGACGGTATCAACGACTTGTCTCGCCATCTGCCTGAAAAGCTGGCTCACGTCACCTTCAGGGTCTGCAACCACTGTAGGCTCTCCACTATCCATCTGCTCTCTGATGGCCATGGACAAAGGCAATTGCGCCAGCAGGGTTGTTTCATAATCCTGTGCAATCGCGGCGCCGCCGCCGGTGCCAAATATGGCTTCTTCATGACCACAATTGGAACAAATGTGCGTACTCATATTCTCAACGATACCGATAACCGGAACCTCAACCTTGCGAAACATTTCAATGCCTTTCCTGGCATCAAGCAAAGCAATATCCTGGGGAGTGGTAACAATGACGGCGCCATTGACGGGTACCTTTTGTGCCAAGGTCAGCTGGATATCTCCCGTCCCCGGCGGCATATCCACCACCAGATAATCCACGGCCTGCCACTCGGTCTGTGTCAGTAACTGCTGCAGCGCGCCACTGGCCATCGGCCCGCGCCAGACGGTAGCCGTTCGTTCAGATGTCAGAAAACTCATGGACATACACTGCACCTCATGGGCGATGATGGGCTGCAGCATGTCACTTTTAACCTCAGGCTTCGTTCCTTCCGCCACACCCATCATGACGCCCAGACTTGGCCCGTATATATCAGCATCCAGAAGCGCGACCCGGTACCCTTCGGCCACTAAAGCCAAAGCAAGGTTTGCAGCGACCGTCGATTTACCGACACCTCCCTTCCCGGAGGCCACTGCGATGATGTGTTTCACCCCCGGTAACCGGAACTTTTCAATGGTCGAATTACTGATTTTGCAACCCCCCTGCACTCTAAATTTCGCGCTAGCCTCACACGTAAACCGGCCCCGGTCAATCGTCAAATTAATTTTGTCCATTGTAGGCGTCCAGCTTTATCAATTTATCAAGTTCTTGCTTTGAACTACAAGAACTCAGTCTGGTGTCCTCTCCCTGCACCGCTGCGAGTACATCCATGTACGCTGCGCTTTGACATCCCCGTCAAAGATGCTGCTGGGAGAGGACACCAGACCGAATTCTCTTACCTTTTTAGGGACATATGACGATTTTCGCGACAAATTACTTTCTGCAGATGGTGGTCTAAGGGTCTATTCGCGAAATAACGAAGAGATTGCAGCAAGGTGCTCTCTTGCAGCAGCATCATTTACAGGGATGTAAATGAGCAGCGTACATGGATGTATTCACAGCGGTGCGGCAAGAGAGCACCTTGCTGCAATCTCTGGCGCCAACACCACAACTACCACCACCCCACAAATTTTATAAATTCCATCCACCAGCCTTTTTAGCACTTTGCAGGTGAAATTCAGCGTCCGAATCTATATATTTAGCACCCCTGAATCTCACTCAAAATAACGAGCAGTCCGATATGCCGAAACGCCGAATTCTGGTCACCAGCGCCTTGCCCAATGCCAATGGCTCTATACATCTCGGGCATTTAATGGAGCATATCCAGACTGATATATGGGTGCGGTTTCAACGTATGCAGGGTCATCAATGCATATATGTGTGTGCGGATGACACCCATGGTACAGCGACGATGCTCAAAGCCGAGGAACTCGGCATCACCCCGGAGGAGTTTATAACCGGGATCAAACTGGAACATGAGCGGGACTTTCACGATTTCATGATCAGCCATGATAATTACTATTCCACACATTCAGATGAAAATCAGCAGTACTCATCATTGATCTATTCTCGCCTCAAGGACGCAGGGCAGATCAATGTGAAATCCGTGGATCAACTCTTTGATCCGGAGAAAAACATGTTCCTTGCCGACCGATTTATCGTCGGGACCTGCCCAAAATGCAAAACCGAGGAGCAGTACGGTGACAACTGCGAAGCATGCAGCGCGACATACAACGCCACGGACCTGATTAACCCGGTGTCAAAGATCTCCGGTGCCAAACCGATACTGAAAAAGTCTACCCACTTCTTTTTTGCGTTGTCTAGCTTCTCGGACTACCTGCGAGAGTGGACTCGTAGCGGCACGCTCCAGGAGCAGGTCGCTAACAAATTAGCAGAGTGGCTTGATGCAGGTTTACAGGACTGGGACATCAGTCGTGACGCTCCCTATTTCGGATTCGAGATTCCGGGGGAACCCGGCAAGTTTTTTTATGTCTGGCTGGACGCACCAATCGGCTATATGGCCAGTTTCAAGAACTATTGCGACAGGACTGAAGACCTGGATTTTGACGATTTCTGGAACATAGACAGCGAATGTGAAGTGCATCATTTTATTGGCAAGGACATCATCAATTTCCATGCGTTATTCTGGCCCGCAATGCTGAGTGCATCAGGATTCAGGACACCGACCAAAATTCACGCCCATGGTTTCGTGACGGTGGACGGGCTGAAGATGTCCAAATCCCGCGGTACATTTATCAACGCCCGGACCTACCTGGACCATTTGAATCCAGAGTATCTTCGATATTATTTCGCCGCCAAACTGAACGGTAACGTGGATGACCTGGACATCAACCTCGACGATTTCATCCAACGTGTAAATTCAGACCTGGTGGGGAAGGTAGTCAATATTGCCAGTCGCTGTGCCGGTTTTATCAACAAGCAATTTGACAATCAGTTGTCTGTACAAACATCAAACCCCCTGATTAAAGAAGTTGCAGATCAAAAATCAAACATCTCCATGCATTACGAAAACGGAGACTATGGAAAGGCGATCCGCGAAATAATGGCGATGGCAGACAAGGTAAACCAGTTCATTGCCGAAGAAAAACCCTGGGTACTGATCAAAGACGACGGCAACAGGGACAAGGTGCAGCAGGTATGCTCGGATGGCATCAACCTGTTCCGCATGATCATTACCTATCTGAAACCAGTGCTGCCGGAGTTAACAAAAAAAGCGGAAGCGTTTCTAAATGTCGAGCCGCTGGACTGGAACAGTCTGGACGTTACTTTGTTAGATCACCATATCAATAAGTTTACGCCGCTGATGGTTCGCGTAGACCCAAAATCGGTAGCAGCCATGATTGAGGCCGGTAGGGAAAGTCCAGAACTGAACAACGGGCCACTGGCAAAAGATACAGACCCGGAAGACATCGCTGATGATATCGAGTTTGATGATTTTGCGAAGGTGGACCTGCGTGTTGCCAGGATTATCAATGCTGAATATGTTGAGGGAGCCGACAAGTTGTTAAAACTAACCCTGGACATCGGTTCCGGACAACGCACTGTTTTTGCCGGGATCAAAGCCGCCTATGAGCCGGACCAGCTTATTGGCAAGCTGACGGTGATGGTAGCGAACCTGAAGGCTCGCAAGATGAAATTTGGCCTGTCAGAGGGCATGATCCTTGCGGCCGGACCTGGAGGCAAGAACATCTTTCTGCTGGAACCCAATGATGGCGCCACACCCGGCATGAAAGTCACCTAGAGAAGGTCTGACTGTTCTGAAGTGACAGGACCCCGCCGTTACAAGATAATGACGTGCAGTCACAAACCGCCATTGCTTATTAATGCCTGATGCAATTTTCATTCTCATAAGTACCATTTTCGTCAACAACTTTGTCATGGTGCAATTTCTTGGCCTGTGCCCTTTTATGGGCGCAAGCCAGAAGTTTGACAGTGCCGTGGGTATGGCTGCTGCGACTACGTTCGTTTTGACCCTCGCTTCCGCTGCCAGTTACCTGGTTGAACATTACCTGCTCATACCCTTCGATCTACAATATCTCAGGATCATTTCATTCATCGTCATCATTGCAGCGCTGGTACAATTCTCGGAAATCGTCATCAAGGCGACCCAACCATTACTGCACCAGATTCTCGGCATTTTTATACCCTTGATCACAACTAATTGTGCGGTGCTCGGGGTCGCCCTGATCAATGTGAATCACAGCCGTGGTTTTTTTGAATCCATCATGTTCGGTCTTGGTGCTGCATTGGGCTTCTCCCTGTTGCTGATCATGTTCGCCGCCATTCGGGAGAAACAGGAGCACAAACAAATACCAGCGCCTTTTCAGGGAGCTGCCATCAATATGATCACGGCTGGACTCTTGTCTCTCGCGTTCATGGGTTTCACGGGAATGGACCGATGATGCTGACGGAGATTCTGGCGGGTGTCACGCTGCTCGCTGCCATCGGACTTGTATCCGGGGGAGGATTGCTGCTCAGCAGTCGTCGCTGGCAGGACAAGGGCGATGACGTGACTCGGCTGATCAACAAACTTCTGCCACAGACCCAATGTGCGCAGTGCGGGTATCCAGGTTGCGAGCCCTATGCCCAGGCAATTGCGTCCGGAGAAGCCATTAACAAATGTCCGCCTGGTGGCGATAGTACGATTCGCGCGTTAGCAGACCTGTTAGGAAAAGATTTTGTGCAATTGGATGAATCGTGCGGCACATCGAGCGCACCTGCGGTCGCATCAATCCGAGAACCTGAATGTATAGGATGCACACTATGTATACAGGCTTGTCCGGTAGACGCAATCATCGGTGCGCCGCAGATGATGCATACGGTCATCGCTGCAGAATGTACCGGCTGCGAGTTATGTATCGCACCTTGTCCGGTTGATTGCATCGACATGATTAGTCTGGGCACCCATGAAGAATCGGCACCGGCTCACCCGGATCACAGCCAACCCTGCATTCACTGTGGCATTTGTATGGAAGTCTGCCCGCAGGATCTCGCCCCACAACAACTACTCCTGTATAAAAACTCCACTGCGATTGCAGAGTCCCTGAGATTACAGGACTGCATCGAATGCCACCTTTGTGACCGTGTCTGTCCCAGCCAGATCCCCCTGACTGCAATCTTCAAAAACACAAAGCACGCAGTCCTTGAACAAAAAAGGGAGCGGATCAAAGCCGAATACATAGAATCGAGATTTTCTCGCAGAGAAAGCAGGCTGATCGCCAGCACGGCAAAGAGTCACAAACGACCCACTAAAGCTGAAACAGCAGCACTGCTGGCTAGCATCAAGAACGGGCAATGACCTTGCATACCAGTAAGTTGATGTATCAGGTCCAAATCGCCCTGCTGCCAGGATTTCTGGCAACCGCTTACTACTTCGGTCCTGGCATTGTCTTCAATGTCGCCTCTGCAATGCTGTTTGCGCTGCTGTGTGAACTTATAGCACTCAGGTTACGAGGGATCCCAGCCACTACCGCGAGAGACGGCAGCGCCCTGCTGACCGGGGCATTGATTGGCTTGGCATTACCGCCATACCTTCCGGTGTGGATGATTCTCGTGGCATGTATATTCGCTATCATTTTTGCCAAACATTTCTATGGAGGTCTGGGTCAAAACCTGTTCAACCCGGCGATGGTTGGGTTCGCGGTACTGATTATTTCTTTTCCTCTTGCCATGTCAGACTGGCCCGTACCGTCAAACGCAGCTCTGACATCAATGGTGGACGGAATTAGCGGAGCAACACCTCTGGATGAGTTCAAGTTTCGCGGCGCAATAACGGTCGAGGAATACTGGCAAAAATTCGGCAGCAGCAACTGGACCGCCTGGTTTGTGATCAATGCCGGGTTTCTGATTGGCGGGCTCTACCTGCTGTTTATCAAGGCATGCAACTGGATTGCACCCGCCGCCATGCTGACCACACTGGCCCTGTTATCCCTATGGTTCTTCGATGGTGGCAGCTCCGATAGCTTCGGCTCACCATTGTTCCATTTATTTTCAGGCGCCACCATGATGGGGGCTTTCTTTGTCGTCACAGATCCGGTGACTTCCCCTGACTCGCCCCGGGGACAAGCATTATTTGGAATCGGTATAGGCTCACTCACCTTCATCATCCGCAGTTCAGGCGCCTATCCTGAAGGAATTGCTTTCGCTATTTTGTTGATGAATGGCTGCAGCCCGTTAATCGATTACATTGAATACCGGATCAAACCGCAACTGCGGGGCAATCAATGAAATCCCCCATAACAACCCTGGTGCTGCTGGCTGCTGTCTGTGGCCTTTTGATCAGTACTTTGCATGCTTTGACCAAAGGCACGATTGTTGAAAACCAGCAGCAATATGCTACCAGGCAACTTCTGGCGGTGTTGGGGAAAACTTCCGAGAACATCATGCAACTTGATGACGGTCTCTATTTTTCAGAACTTGATGGTGAACTGACAGGCTTTATATTCGGGCAGTCCACGAAGCAGGGTTACAACGGTAACATCAGCGCCTGGATCGCTATTGATCTGAGCCAGGAAATCAGGGGTGTGCGGGTGTATGAACACCAGGAAACCCCCGGTATCGGCGATAAAATCGATACACAGGTCTCGGCATGGATCCGGAATTTTGACGGGACATCGCTTGCAGGAAATAACTGGTCGCTTGCAAAAGATGGTGGCGACTTCGATCATTTTACCGGTGCCACAATCACTTCCCGGGCCATGGTTCTCTCTGTACGAACCGGGTTACTAACGGCTCTAAATAACTCGACCAAATGGATAAAGTCGGTGGATAGCTATCATGAACAGCATTAGAACGATTACTGTCGAAGGATTATGGACCAACAATCCAGCAATGGTTCAACTCCTGGGATTGTGCCCCCTGCTGGCTGTTTCAAATACATTCTCGTCGGCGTTGGGGCTTGGGTTAACCACCCTTGCAGTACTGACATTCTCCAATCTGTTTATCAGCCTTTTCCGGGGCATGCTGCATGACAGTATCCGTCTGCCTGCCCAAATTATGGTGATCGCAAGTTTCGTGACCCTGGCTGATATTCTGCTGCAATACTGGTTTTTTGATCTTCACCAGCGCATCGGTTTGTTCGTCGCCCTCATTGTGACCAACTGCACATTACTCGGCCGGGCGACAAGCTTCGCCAGCAGAAATGCAATCGGATACGCCACACTGGACGGATTTATGATGGGGTGCGGATTCCTGGGTGTACTTCTTCTGATGGGGACTGTTCGAGAAATTATTGGCATGGGAACATTGTTTAGCAATATGCAGCTGTTGCTGGGTGAATCCGGGTATAACCTGGAGTTAAGATTCCGGGAATCGGGATTCCTCCTGCTGGTACTGCCACCGGGAGCATTTCTTACCCTTGGATGCGTAATCGCCTTGAAGAACAGGTTATCAGCGTGAATGCCGATAAACGGTTTCAGTTCCTTGCCAGACTGAGGCAGGAAAATCCTACGCCAACCACGGAGTTAAAATACGGCTCAACGTTCGAGCTTCTAATCTCTGTCATTCTTTCCGCACAAGCTACCGATGTGAGTGTAAACAAGGCAACTTCGATACTGTTTTCAGTCGCCAACACTCCCGAATCCATTTACGAGCTTGGGGAAAAGAAGCTAAAGAGCTACATCAAAACCATCGGGTTATTCAACACAAAGGCAAGCAACATTATTAAGACCTGCAAAATGCTGATTGACCGGCATCAATCTGTCGTACCTCGAACAAGAAAGGAACTCGAAGCTCTGGCGGGAGTCGGCAGAAAAACAGCTAACGTTGTGCTGAACACCGCGTTTGGCGAGCCGACCATGGCGGTGGATACCCATATTTTCAGGATTTCCAACCGAACCAGATTTGCACCTGGAAAGACAGTGCTGCAAGTTGAAGAAAAACTGTTAAAGGTCATCCCGGACGAATTCATTCGCGATGCACACCACTGGTTGATCCTCCACGGTCGATACGTGTGCACCGCACGCAGTCCTCGATGCGGCGCTTGTGTGGTTTACGATCTGTGTGAATATAAACTAAAGAAGAAGGACCTGGACGATTAGGGCGTTAGGGAAGATCCCTATAATTTTCTGCCTTTCTTGCTTGCGATCTTCAAGCGCAACGCGTTCAGCTTGATAAAACCTGCCGCATCAGCCTGATCGTACTCACCTGCATCATCTTCAAAGGTTACAACGTCACTGTCATACAGGCTGTCGCTACTGGACTCCCTGCCAACTACCATGACATTACCTTTGTAAAGCTTTAATCGAACTGTGCCGGTCACGTACCGTTGCGAATCATCAATTAGCGCCTGCATTGCTTTTCGTTCCGGCGACCACCAATAACCATTATAAATCAGGTTCGCATATCTCGGCATCAACTCGTCCTTCAGATGAGCCAGCTCACGGTCCAGTGTGATAGATTCAATAGCTCGATGACCCTTTAACAAAATAGTGCCCCCGGGGGTTTCATAACAACCCCGCGCCTTCATACCCACGTATCTGTTTTCAACGATATCAACCCTGCCTACACCATTGTCACCACCAACTTTATTAAGGTGCACCAGTACTTCAGCCGGCGTCATGGTAACGCCATCAATCCCGGTAGCATCACCATTTTTATAGGTTAAGTCGATATAGGTGGGCCTGTCCGGTGCAGCCTCGGGAGAAACCGACCACAGCCACATGGACTCTTCGGGTTCTACATTAGGATCTTCAAGAATCCCACCCTCGTATGAAATATGCAGCAGGTTCGCATCCATCGAATAAGGAGACTTGCCACTTTCGTGTTTCTGCTCGACCTTGATCTGGTGCTTTTCACAATATTCCATCAGCGATTCACGGGAGGTTAATTCCCACTCACGCCACGGCGCTATCACCTTAATATCCGGCTTGAGCGCATAAGCCCCCAATTCAAATCGCACCTGGTCATTACCTTTACCCGTTGCACCATGGGCTATCGCCTGAGCTCCGGTTTCATTGGCAATATCGATCAGCCGTTTCGCAATCAACGGTCTGGCGATACTCGTCCCCAACAAATACTCGCCTTCATAGACAGTATTGCAACGAAACATGGGGAATACGAAGTCGCGTGCAAATTCTTCACGCACATCATCAATATAGATTTCCTTCACACCCATGCTGGCGGCTTTTTCACGAGCAGGTTCCAGTTCCTCTCCCTGACCCAGGTCGGCAGTGTATGTGACGACCTCGCAATCGTAGGTTTCCTGCAACCACTTGAGAATGACGGAAGTATCCAGTCCCCCCGAATAGGCTAACACCACCTTGTCTATTTCACTCATCTTCTGCCTACCTTCGTGCCAGAGTGCAAAAAGAAAGGGCGCTATAGTACATGTTTGACCCATCGCAAACCACTAGATACAAGTGTTTGGAATATGCACCCAACAAAATAGAAATCAAGTAGCAGACCGATTGAGTAGATCCAGAAAATATCAACAGGTTCCCTTGCCTCCCGCTGGCTTGCAGCCCGCCGGCCTGCCCTCACTTCCTCACGAGCCCCTGCGGGTCCGATGGCGGCCCCCTCCCTCGTCACTCGGTGCTTCGCTTTTACGGCTACGGCAAGGGAACCTGTTGATATTTTCTTCTGCTCTAACTTGAATCGGAATACATTGAAACGTTAGTAGTGTTCAGAACCCTAGCAGAAGGCTTGCCCAGGCCTCTCTCCGTAGCCGTTAAAGCGCAGCGCTGAACGAAGGAAGAAGACCTGCAAGGGCTTCTGCCGTAGTGAAGGCAGGGCCGGAGGGCCGCAAGCCAGCGGAGGAGAGAGGCCTGGGCAAGCCTTCTGCGAGTGAAACCGAGATTGATAATAAAACGCCAAAGTTATAGCGCCCAATCCAGCCAAATTGATATTGCCTTCCGGTCAGTCAACCAGGATAACCAACTAAATCAGGACGACTACCAGAAAAAGGGGTCTACAGAAATGTTACAATCCGCGCCATGCGTACCTTGACGATCACCCGCCCAGATGACTGGCACGTTCACTTAAGGGATGGTGATTATCTGCCATCCACCGTGCGTGATATCAGTCGCTATTTCGGTCGCGCGATCGTTATGCCTAACCTCGTCCCACCCGTTTCGGACGTGGACCAGGCGCGACAGTATCGCGACCGAATTGTTTCGTTAGTACCTGACAATTCCTGCTTTTCACCACTGATGACATTATATCTAACAGACGAGACCGATGAAGGTTCCGTTGTGCGGGCCAGCCAATCTGGATTCATCAGCGCCTTCAAGCTCTACCCCGCAGGTTCCACCACCAATGCCGAGACAGGTATTGAAACAGTAAAGAGCCTGTATCCCACCTTCGAAGCCATGCAGAAGCACGGTATGCCTTTGGCTGTTCACGGCGAGGTTACAGACAATGATGTTGACATCTTTGACCGCGAAGCCGTATTTATCGAACAACAATTACGACCCATTGTAGATGCCTTCCCCTCGTTGAAAATCATATTCGAACACATCACCACCAGACAGGCGGTTGAATTTGTACTGCAGGCACCAGATTTGGTCGCAGCAACAATCACCGCACACCACCTGCTGTTTAATCGAAACGACCTTCTCGCTGGCGGCGTGAAACCGATTTTTTATTGTCTTCCTGTATTGAAGCGAAAGGAGCATCAACGGGCGTTGCTGAACGCCGCCACGTCCGGGAACCCGAAGTTTTTCCTTGGAACCGATTCCGCCCCTCATCCGCGCGCAGCCAAGGAAAATATTTGCGGCTGCGCCGCTGGAAGCTATACAGCTCACGCAGCGATTGAACTTTACGCGGAGGCATTTGATTCCATTGACAAGCTGGAGCAGCTAGAAGGTTTTGCAAGCCATCATGGGTCGGATTTTTACGGGTTACCCAGAAATTCAGACACTATTACGTTGTTAGAACAGACTTGGGATGTGCCGGTGTCCCTGCCATTCGGTCCGGATGAACTGGTCCCGATCAGAAGTGGTAAGCAAATTCGCTGGCTTGTCACACCAGGAAAATAGATTGAGCGAAGACAAACTACCCATTGCACATCGATTCCGAGGTTACCTGCCTGTGGTCGTGGATCTGGAAACGGGGGGCTTCAACAGCAAGACGGACGCGTTGCTGGAATGCGCTGCCGTCATCATTACGATGGATGATTCTGGTCTTTTAGTACCGGGGGAACGATATTTCTACAACATCGAACCTTTTGAAGGGGCAAATATTGAACAAGCTTCCCTGGAGTTTACCGGCATTGATCCATTCAGCCCCCTTCGTATGGCCGTTTCGGAATCGAAGGCCCTGGGAGAGATATTCCAAGCCATACGAAAAGAAATCAAACGCACCGGCTGCAACCGCGCCATCATGGTGGCCCACAATGCTTCCTTTGATCAGGGTTTCATCAACGTTGCCGCTGAACGTTGTCATCTCAAGCGTATTCCCTTTCACCCCTTCTCCTCATTTGATACCGCCACCTTGTGCGGCCTTGCCTACGGTCAAACCGTTCTGGCCCGTGCCTGCGCTGCCGCAGGCATTGATTTCGAATCCGAAGAAGCACATTCCGCCCGATACGATTGTGACAAGACAGCAGAAATATTCTGTACCATCGTGAACAAGTGGCGCGGAGCTTTTGGGTCCAAGGGAAAATTGGGGTCGGAATAAAAACTCCAAGCACTAAACGTGCAAGCTTTGACTTTCCGTGGAGTTTTTACTCCGACCCCAAACTTCCATAGGCATATTTCAGCAGGCTGAGAGGGTGGGTCGCTTTGGTGCCATCTGCTAATCCGTGCGCGATATGAGCTCCTGCCATCGCACAATCACTGGTGTAATGGGCCGCCTCGCTTTGCTGCACTCTGCTAACGACTGGCTTCAGGATTTTCATGGCTGCTTCGTGTTTTTCTGATTTGAACGTGTAGGTGCCATCGTGCCCGGTACATCTTTCAATAGGAACAATCTCAGTACCAGGGATCAGCTGCAGAATATCCCGGGTTTTCATTCCAATATTCTGCACTCGCTGGTGACACGCTACCTGGTAGGCAACTTTCCCAAGAGAATTGTTGAAGTCAGTTTTCAGTAAGCCCTCTTTGTGCCTCAACATCAGGTACTCAAAGGGGTCGAACATCGCCTGTTGCACCTTCTTTACCCTCGACTCATCTGGATACATTAAGGGCAGTTCCTGTTTAAACATCAGTGTGCAGGAAGGGATCAAGGTAACCAGATCGTAGCCTTCATCAACCAACCTCGCCAGCACAGGAATGTTATGGCGCTTCAATTTTTCCACGGTGTCGAGGTCGCCCAGTTCGTATTTTGGCATACCGCAACAACGTGCATCCCTTATTATTTTAACGGGAATTCCATTGTGTTCAAAAATCTGAACAAGATCCTGTCCCAGTTCCGGCGCATTATAGTTTCCATAACAGGTGGCAAACAGCGCCACCTTGCCGCGAGTGCTTTCGGTTTGCTTGACTTTGATATCAGCGGGGACATGCTTTCTTGTACGCCTGTTCAGGGTATTGCTTTGATATTCAGGCAAGCTGGCGTCAGGATGGATCTGCAACACGAAGTCCAACAATTTCCTGAAAGGCTTCATTTTGTTGACCCTATTGGCGGCCTGAGCGATCCCGGGTGTGCTGATAACGGCCCCCATCAAGTCGGTTGAAGTTATCAGCCTGTCGCGAAACTTACTCTCGTTTTTCTTGAATTTTACGGCTTTCGCCCGGAGCATCAGATGCGGGAAATCTACATTCCACTCGTGCGGGGGCACATAGGGGCATTTTGTCTGATAACACATATCACATTGATAACAGTGATCAATGACCTTGTCATAGTCTTCCTTGGCCACACCATCGACTTCCATGGTTTCCGATTCGTCTACAAGATCAAACAAGGTCGGGAAAGTCTCACAAAGGCTGAAGCAGCGCCGGCAACCATGACAGATTCCGAAAATACGCTCTAGTTCTTTATCCAGTCGATCCTCGTCGAAAAACTCCCGTTTATCCTGACCCAGCGGATGTCGGATAGGGGCATCGAGACTCCCTTCGCGGCTCATGGTCGCTGCAACAGGTTAATCGTCAAGTCCGTCCAGTGCTTTCTGGAAACGGTTGGCATGGGACCGTTCCGCTTTGGCAAGTGTCTCCATCCAGTCCGCTATTTCCCCAAAACCCTCATCACGCGCGGCCTTGGCCATACCTGGATACATGTCAGTGTATTCATGGGTTTCACCGGCAATGGCTGCTTTCAGGTTGTCGGATGTGGGGCCAATGGGCAATCCGGTTGCGGGGTCACCCGTCGCCTCAAGATATTCCAGATGGCCATGTGCGTGACACGTTTCACCTTCCGCGGTTGATCGAAACACGGTAGATACATCGTTATAGCCCTCGACATCGGCTTTAGCGGCGAAATAGAGATAGCGCCGATTCGCCTGGGATTCACCCGCGAAAGCATCCTTGAGATTTTGTTCAGTCTTGCTACCTTCCAGATACATTTTTGTACCTCTATATCTAATTCGCTATTCATTTGCCACTTTTTCAGCGACATCCTTGATCATCGGAGCCAATTCGCCACTCTCGTACATCTCTGTGATGATGTCACAGCCTCCCACAAGCTCACCGTCGATAAACAACTGCGGAAACGTGGGCCAGTCAGAGTATCGTGGCAGATGCTCACGAATATCGGGATTCGTCAGTATATCGATATAGGAAAATTTTTCACCACAGGCCATCAGTATCTGGGTCGACTGAGCCGAAAATCCGCACTGTGGCTGCTCTGGGGAACCTTTCATATAAATGAGAATCGGGTTGCTCTCAATCTGCGCTTTGATGGTTTCCATGATGTCCATTTGACTGTTACCTGTAGCTGACTCGAAGGTTGAAACGACAATTTTAACGCTAATTTGGGGTCGGAGTAAATTTGGGGTCGTAAATATGGGGTCGGAGTAAAAACTCTTCCTAATTTTTGTAATCTTCCGTTGAAAACGTTGAGTTTTTACTCCGACCCCAAATAACCAAATCCACCGCCGCCGGGTGTTTCCACCCTGAGAACCTGGCCCCTCTCAACATTGATGTGGCATTTGGCAGGCAGGGTCTCGCCATCCAGTGAGTTTCTTCCGGTTTTACCTGGATCACCTCCCTCAAGCCCCCAGGGTGCGTGTCTTCGGCGCTCCGTGATCAGGGTAACTTCAGCCGGTTCAAGAAATTCAAACTCACGAACTAGTCCATCGCCCCCCTGAAAACGCCCCTTACCACCTGATCCGCGGCGGATGCTGTAGCTGCGAATGCGAAGCGGGTAATGCATCTCGAGACTTTCAATCGGTGTGTTCAAAGTGTTGGTCATGTGGGATTGCACAGCCGAGGCACCGGCAGTCCTGTAACTGGCGCCACTGCCTCCAGCAATAGTTTCATAATAATCCCAGGGCTGGCTGGACTCGTGGCTCCCCATCGCGACATTGTTCATCGTACCCTGACTGGCGGCGGGAATAACCCGGGGAATCGCAATTGCCAATGCACCCAGTACAACGTCAACGATACGCATGGAAGTTTCAACATTTCCCGCAGCGGTAGCAGCTGGTCTTGTCGCATTGACCAGCGATCCAACCGGGGCACGAAGGTCGATAAATCTGAACACTCCGGCACATGCCGGAGTATTTTCCGGGAGCAAACACCTGAAGCAATAAAACACCGCTGCTGCGGCAACGGACAGAGGGCAGTTAATATTGCCTTTTACCTGTGTCGAAGTTCCGTCGAAATCGACTTTAATTCTATTGTCTTCAATATCAATGGTCACACGGATTTCGACGTTTTCGGTGCCGCAGCCATCGTCATCCATCAGGTCGGAAAACCTGTATCGACCCTTGGGAATAGATTTGAGTGCTGCTTTCGCCAATCGCTCGCCATAGGCGTTGATTTCATCGATTCCATCCAAAAACCTGCCGACCCCCATTTTATTCACCAGTTTTGACAGGCGATCAACGCCAACCCTGTTGGCACTCATCTGAGCGGCAAAATCTCCGCTCACATCTGCTCCCTTCAGGCCCCCCAGTTTCTCCATTTCTTCCACCACCACCTGACCCGCCTTCACCAACAAGGTGGGCGGAATAATCAATCCTTCTTCTTCCAAGGTCGTGGAGATCGGCATGGAGCCAGGACTGCTGGCACCAATATTCGCATGATGGGCACGATTAGCCACGAATCCAAGCAACTCGCCGTCGATGAAAAGCGGGGAAACCAGGGTGACATCGGGCAGGTGTGTGCCGCCAAGAAACGGATCGTTCAAGGCTAGTATATCGCCGTCTTGCCAATCCACACCTGTCACAATATCCCGCATGGCATACGCCATACTTCCCAGATGGACCGGTATATGGGCGGCCTGGGAAAACAGTTCGCCAGAGGTATCGAACAAGGCACAGGAAAAGTCCAGGCGGTCTTTGATATTGGGGGAAAATGCTGCCTGGCGTAAGACAACACCCATCTCACGGCAGATGGATTCAACACGGCTAACAAGAATAGCAAGTTCTATTGGAGACATAAAAATGCCCTGACAAAAACGTCACACGAATCGATTTGGGAGTTTAACCAAACTGGTTTATCATCGCTCCCTTTTTCCTCCGGGCAGATAAATGAAAGATCCATTAATGCAGACCTATGGCAGACAAGATATCGCTTTTGTGAGGGGGGAAGGCGCATGGCTAGTCGACGAGCAGGGCAATCGATACCTGGATGCTTTGTCCGGTCTGGGTGTTGTCGCCCTGGGCCATGCAAATCCTGTTGTGGCAAAAACCCTGACGGATCAGAGTACGCATCTGCTCCATACCTCCAATTTGTATCGCATACCGGCACAGGAAAAACTGGCCGCAGCACTAGCCGAAATTTCGGGCATGGACAATATGTTCTTTGGCAACTCGGGTGCTGAAGCAAACGAATGCGCCATCAAAATAGCCCGTTTGTTCGGCAAGCACCGTGGCGTTGAAGAACCAACGATTATCGTGACTGAAGCCTCATTCCATGGACGAACCCTTGCCACCTTAACCGCGACCGGTAGCCGCAAAGTACACGCCGGATTTGAACCACTGGTCAACGGCTTTGTGCGCGTGCCGTTTGACGATGTAGAGGCAGTCAGGCAGATCGCAGCCCACAGCAACAATATTGTTGCCGTGATGGTCGAACCAATACAGGGCGAAGCCGGGATTCGGGTACCAGATGACAACTACTTAAAAGACCTGCGCGCAATATGCGACGATCACAACTGGCTCCTGATTCTCGATGAAGTTCAATCAGGAAACGCCAGAACCGGGACCTACTTCTGCTACCAGCAATCAGGCATCCTGCCGGACCTGGTGACCACCGCAAAAGGACTGGGCAACGGTTTTCCAATTGGAGTTTGCCTTGCCAGAGGAGAAGCTGCGGAAATATTCAAACCAGGAAATCACGGTTCTACCTTTGGTGGTAATCCGCTTGCCTGTTCTGTTGGTCTCACCGTGGTTAATGAGATCAAAAACAACAATATCGCTGACCGTGCTCGCGAACTCGGCGATCGCATGCAGGAAAATTTCAGGAAGCGTCTGGGCGGACTCAATAACGTAAAGGATATCCGAGGCAAGGGCCTGATGCTGGGCATAGAACTGGACAAAAATTGCACCGAGCTGGTAGGCAAAGCCCTGGCTCGTGGTCTTTTAATCAATGTCACTTCTGAAAACGTAATCAGGCTCCTTCCACCACTCATCATTACGGACGAAGAAGCAGATCAGATCTGCAACATTGTTTGCTCGTTAATCGAAGAAGCCTGACTGGCGCCTTTCCAGAATCCTGGAAAGGGTTGATCAGTCCAGCAATTCCGTTATAGGCATCTTCGGCCCGATACCGTAGCCCTGGGCGAAATCCACGCCAATCTCGCGAAGGATTTCGAGTATTTCGTCATTCTCGACGAACTCCGCAATTGTTTTTTTACCCATAAAGTGACCAATTTCGTTAATGGATTTCACCACCGCGTAATCACTCGGGCTCGTCTTGATGTCTTTCACAAAGATGCCATCAATCTTCAGATAGTCTACAGGCAGACTCCTCAGGTATGAGTAGGAAGACAAACCAGTACCGAAATCGTCCAACGAAAACTTGACGCCAATCACTTTCATTTTCTCAATAAATTCAATAGCCTCGTCAAGATTCCCTATGGCGGACGTTTCTGTAATTTCAAAACAGACCTTCGACGTAGGTAAACGAGTCTGATTAAACTGTTCGAGCACAAACTCCATGAAATCATCTTCCGTCAGCGAATTACCTGAAATATTGATGGAGAAAGTGCCCAGATGATCCAATCGTAATATGTTGGTGGCGATAAACTCGAACGAATTCTTGATGACCCAGCGATCAATTGCCCCCATGCGGTTATAGGTTTCCGCAGCGATGATAAAGTCCTGGGGAGGCAACGGTTTGTCGTTTTCATCCAATACCGTCAGCAGAATCTCATAGTGCTCTAGTTCGCCGCTATCTTCATCGATAGGTAAAATTTTCTGGCAATTAAGAACAAAACGATTTTCTTCAAGAGATTTATCGATTTGCGAGACAAATTTCATGATCCCCTTGCGATGCGCCATCTCGGAATCATCGCTTTGATAGACCTGTATTCGATCACGTCCAGCTTCTTTCGCTACGTAACACGCGGAGTCTGCGCCCCTCAATATACTGGTTATACTATCCGTTTCTGAATCCAGATTGACGACTCCACAACTGGTGGTCAATGAAAACACTTCCTTTTCCCAGTCAAATCGAAATGCTTTTATAGTGGCGCAGATTTTTTTTATGATATCCATGCCCTCTTCTTCACTACAGTCTTCCAACAAAACACCGAACTCGTCACCACCGAGCCGGGACAAGATAACAGTATCCGAATTCGTATTTATGAGCTCCTGGCTTAATTCCACCAGGAGCTTGTCACCGGCGTCATGCCCTCCTGTATTATTGATGATCTTGAATTGGTCAAGGTCTAGAAACGCAACCACATGATTAGTGTTGTTTCGCTTTGCCAGACCGAGAACCCTGGAGAGTTCACGTTCAAATTCTTTCCTGTTAATCAGCCCCGTCAGTTCATCGTGGGTAGCCTGATGGGTTAACTGGTTGTGCATGTTTTGCAACATGCGATGGGACGCCCTGTCTGTCAGCGGTATATCCGATTCTTCAAGAATCTTGGCTACCCCTTCTGTCAGCATGGTAGCTAACTCTTCTATCGTCAGCTCATGAGTCTTGACTCCCCGTCGATTGACAAAGACCATCTTTGAATTGTCTTCACTGACCCAGGCGACGATGGCGATTTGAGGTTCGGGACCCTCCTGCACAAATTCAATCCATTCTCCCACATGCAATCGTTGTACTCGATTATAGAACCGTAACCAGGCGGGATCTTTTTCCTTCTCATCCCTAATCTCGCGCTGCTTACTCTCTTGTTCCGTTACATTCACAAAATCCAGTGCCTGCGCCACTGTATCTTTGGAAATGTCAATCATCGGCATCTCTGCCGCGCCTTCCTTCAGCATTTGTCTCAAGCTGTTCACAAGAGCAGTTCGTTGTCCTGGCTCAAACGAAATCGAATCAAGTCCGCTCTCAATTTGTTCCAGGAGTTCTTCCGGTGCTATATAGTCAGGTCCTTCAGTATCGACGTCTCCATCAAGCTGCGCCATCAACTGATCGAAAACACGCACATGATTTTTCCAATCTGTACTATCCGGACCCTGACGCAGATGTGTATTGACCAGCAAATTCCGCCAGCCCGGCATCAACAGCTTCATCAGTACTTCAGGGACCGTCTGACCAGAAAGGCGCTGGTCCATCTCATCAACCACAGCACGTTGTGCGTTGATTAATGTTTGTCGCCCCTCACTGGCCTTTACCGTCCTTTGTACATTACCGGTAAATGCCCGGGATTGGCGGTCCATCAGCGGCTTTAACTGCTCCAGCGCGGTGTCGAAAACCGTAGGATCAGAATCGTAATTCTGGTTGATATCGCTGACTATCCCTTCGATTTTTCGCTGCACCGCAGCCGACTCGGACCCTCCCAGATTGGCAAGTTGATTGATGACTTCCAGCGATGTGTGCGGATTATCTTCGCTCAAAAAGTCCTGCCGCTGAGTAGCCACCTTGCCGAGCGTCAGTTCCAGCTGGCTAATCCAGTTCTTCGCGGTACGTGACAATATAGGGTCCTCTTCTATACTGCCCACCAGATCTTCGACCACATCCAGCCGTTCCAATGCCTCTGGCACAAGACGTCTTTGCCTGCCATCTACGACGGCTTTTTCAATGACTCTCTGACTTATCGGTATCCTTTGACCTGGGCTTCCGCGAACTTCGTGTTGCAGGGTTTGTAAAAGCCCCTGCATCTCTTCCAATTCAACAAAGTCTCCATCTTCAAAATCATCATCTGCATACTGATCGTCATCGCGACCAAGAAGATCACGTACGGTTGAAAAAAGATTACTGATGGCTGATCCCGTATCAGCTTTTCGCGGGCGTTGACGGGGTCGTTCGCGTACGCGGCTGCCTCTGCGACGTCCCGCGGAACGTTGACTTCGACGGCGTTTCAGTTCCTCGCGTAGCTCCCCCTGAAGATCCAGTAATTCCTCTTCATCATCATTGCGGCTGTCATCTTCTTCAATGACCTCAGATTTTTCTTCACCCTCTTCTTTCTTCGCTTCCGATTCTTTGACCTTGGTGGTCGAACTTGAAATATAATCATCGTCCAGATCGGGGAAAAGTCCTGTTTCTTCCAACAGTTTGGTAGTCGCCGCATATAACTTTCGAAAAAGCGGAAGAGCCTTGGCTTCGTAACCAACATAGACCTTCTGGCGGATTTCCTTTGGCAGGCTGATTTTTTGAATGGCGTCGTCGAAGGCATGACAGAACACCGCAACACCAAGGGGGTTGGCTTCAGCATGACCCCAGGAATCCACCATCATACCCATGCGGGCCAGTATTTCATGAAGCAGTTTTTCATGGGCGCGTTCACCACGGGAAATAATGTTCGCCACCGTAAGCCAGTCTTCAAATTCTTCCGTATTAACCAGAGACAACTTCACCCTATTGGCGGCTGAGGCCTGCTTTCTTTCCTCGTTCGCCTTTTTACGCTCGTCCAGCAGGGTTTTAAGATCTCTCGGATTATCTATCTGATCCAGCACATCATTCATAAACTGCTGACTGGCTGTTTTCTTGGCTTTCTCAAGATTAGACATGGCTGCGAAGTATTCGTTTTGTTCCGCATTGGTCTTGGCATCTTTCGCCATTTCCAGCAGTTCGGCGTCCATATAATTAAATATCGCACTGGTCATCTCTGGCAAAACTTTAGCGACATCCTTACGAATCGCCGCAACAATCTTTTTGGAGTCTGAAGGCTGCAGACCGCCGGTTGAAAAAGCAGACTTCTTTGCCAGCGAAAGATTTTTTGCTGAACTTTTCTCTGCTTCACCTTTTTTTACGGCAACAAACGGCGCCCTGGTTTTAGATTCAGATTTTTGTATCTGTTTCCGTTTAGGCTGCCCTGTTTTTACAGACTTCTTCTGGGAAAATTCCGCGAGTGCTGCCACAGCATCCGCGCCCATTCCATTTACGAAGTTGATGCCGACCCCGCTATCCATAACACGAACAATCTTTCCTTCAAGCCGGAAATGCTGGTCATTGTCACCAAGAGGAACAGTGAAGTGGATGCCAACTAGTTCACCAGGGCTAATGCCCGGTATACCCCTGCGACTTCTGCCACTTTCCTGCTCCACCAGCAGCATGCCGCTTTCACAATAATCCTGGATTGCACATAACCAGGACCTGCCCACGGTGGGGTGTACCAGTGCTTTCAAACTGATGGAATATCTAGGACTTCTGCGTTTGTCCATTAATTTCGTCTGAAAAAGGGAATTCAATTAATGATAACAGACTGCGCGGAATGTGTAGTTGGCTTCACTGACCCTCAAAAGCTTCGTACCCGTCTCACCGCGTCCAACCAGCCGGAATAGAGTTTCGAACTCGTCTCCTCATCCATCTGTGGCTCAAAATGTCGTTCCCGTTGCCATTGCCTGGATAATTCATCCAGAGATTTAAACAGGCCGACTTGTAATCCCGCCAAATACGCCACACCAAGTGCCGTGGTCTCAGTCACCTGTGGTCGGTCCACCTCCATCTGTGATATATCCGATAAACACTGCATGAGCCAATCATTGACCACCATGCCTCCGTCCACGCGAATCAGCCCCGGTGCGATACCATCGTTGGCCATAGCAACCAACAGGTCCCTGGTTTGAAAACAGACAGATTGCAAAGTAGCCGTGACGATATCTTCAACGCCACTGTTCCTGGTCAGGCCAAGAATCGCGCCCCGGGCATTGGCATCCCAATAGGGCGCACCTAATCCGGTGAATGCCGGTACGAGGTACACACCATGGGCATCAGGATTGGCAGCGGCAATATTTTCTGTTTCTGCCGCATTACTGATGAGTTTAATTCCATCTCGCAGCCACTGCACTGCCGCCCCGGCCATGAAGATGCTTCCCTCCAAGGCAAAAGTGACCTTGCCATCAATGCGATATCCCACCGTCGTCAATAACTTATGATTGGAGGTGACTGCAGTGGCGCCCGTATTCATCATCAGGAAACAACCCGTACCATAGGTGCTCTTTATCATGCCTTCAGTAAAACAGCACTGACCCACTAACGCTGCTTGCTGGTCTCCGGCTATGCCGGTGATAGGAATGGCAGCACCGAACAAGGATTCATGCGTAAATCCAAAATCAGAACTGCAGTCCTGTACCTGGGGAAGAATGCACTCCGGAATATCCAGCTTCTGCAAAATCTCCTTGTCCCACACCTGGTCATGAATATTAAACAGCAGAGTCCGCGATGCGTTGGTTGCATCCGTCTTGTGTGATTTACCTCTGGTCAATCTCCACAACAGGAACGTATCAATGGTGCCGAACAGTAACTCCCCGGAAAGCGCCTGTTCCCTGGCGCCCTCTACATTATCCAGCAGCCATCTGACTTTGGTTCCCGAGAAATACGGATCCAGCAGCAATCCGGTCTTCTCTGTGATCATACTTTCCAGCCCTTGTAACTTCAGCATGTCGCAGTAATCGGCGGTACGCCTGTCCTGCCAGACGATCGCCTTGTAAATTGCTTTACCCGTGGTCTTGTTCCAGAGCACCGTCGTTTCGCGCTGGTTAGTAATACCGATGGCCGCGATTTCAGTGGCTTGTATTCCAGTCGAGGCAATGACTTCCTTAACTACATCGACGGTGGTACTCCATATTTCTTCCACGTCATGTTCAACCCAACCATCCTGAGGAAAGTACTGGGTGAACTCCACTTGAGCCATACCGAGAATTTCACTGGAATCATTGAATAAAATAGCGCGGGAACTGGTGGTTCCCTGGTCTATCGACAGGATGTAAGAAGGCATCTACAAGTCTCCCCCGTGGTAAAAGAAGGTACGAATCTGGCACGAATTATGTCTTAATGCCATCAGAATTCAATTCTGCATTGCTACTGTAATGACTTTTAAGCTATTTCCTCAACCAAAAAAAATACGAACGACATCAGCGCATTTCAACCTGACAAACAGAAAATACATCAGGCTCCTGCAGCCCTGCTCGGAATATCTAACAGATGCTATCCGTCTATTTTCTAACGATTTTCAAAAAACAGCCACAGGCGCCTTGCAAAAAGCAGCTACAAGCGCCACAACGACTGGTTCAAGCCTTACTTTCGGTAACCCAGATCCCAGCCAGGTATTGCTGACCATTGATCCGTCTCGTGGACCCGGGGTTGGCGAAAGCTATGAGCTCCGATCGAACCAGGACGGTTTATTGCTTTGTGCAAAAACTGAACCCGGGATCTACTACGGTCTCATGACCTTGCAACAGATCCTTGAACAGGTTCACAAATCCGTACCTTACTTCGTGATCCAGGATGCGCCAGATTTTGAACATCGCGGCGTGATGCTGGATATCAGCCGCTGCAAAGTACCTTCCATGCAAACCCTGCGGCAATTGATAGATCAGTTTTCCCGGATGAAAATCAATCAGCTGCAGCTTTATACCGAGCATACTTTTGAATTTGTTAATCACCCGCTGGTTTGGGCCAACTCATCACCCTTAACGGCCGAGGAAATACTCGAACTGCAGGATTACTGCAGCGCCCGTTTCATCGAACTGGTCCCCAACCTGAATTCGTTCGGTCATTTTGAGCGCTGGTTACGATATCCGGAATATCATCATCACGCTGAATGCCCGGAAGGCTTTATTCATCCTCTCTCAAATCAGCAAACACCATTCGGCAGCACCCTCAAGCCCAACCGGACAAGCCTGGGCCTGTTACGTGAACTCTATGACGAATACCTGCCGCTATTTGACAGTCACTACTTCAACATCGGCGGCGATGAACCATGGGAACTGGGCCAGGGCTGGAGCAAAAAGAAATGCGACAGACTGGGTACCACCAATGTCTACATAGACTTTATTGCCAAAATTAAAAAGCTGGTGGACAGTCGCGGACGGCGAATGATGTTCTGGAGCGACATCGTCCTGAAACAACCGGACTCGCTGAAGCAGCTGTCCCGGGATCTCGTTGCCCTCAACTGGGGATATGAGGGAAATCACCCTTTCAAGAAGGAGTGTGCGCAGATGGCTGCGCAAAAAATCCCATTTTATGTCTGCCCCGGGACCTCAAGCTGGAATTCGATCATCGGCAGGTTATCCAACGTCACCGAAAACCTCGCCAACGCAGCTCGTAATGGCCTTAAGTTTGGTGCAGAAGGTTATCTGATCACTGACTGGGGCGATCACGGACACCATCAGTATCTACCCTTCAGCTATCCCGGTTTTCTGATCGGCGCCTGCCATGGATGGAATAACCGCGGCAGCAGGCATCTGGATATCGAAACTGGACTCAATTCAATCTTTTTCAGGGGAACCAACGGGGTAGCCGCCGAACTCCTGCTTGAACTCGGTCGGGTGCTGCAGCTTGCACCATCAAAAATTCGCAATGCGACCATCTTCAATCGACTGCTGTTCTGGAAAATGGAGCATGAGCCATCCGTCACTCGATCTATTCCTGACCGGCAGCTTGACCAATGTGAGTCTGCCCTTGCAGATATCCGCTCCCGGGTCGCATCAATCCAATCCGGCTTGGATGCTCAGCTGCTGCGAGGGGAACTATCGAATGCCATCGATATGGCGACCCACGGAATTCATCGGCTGCAGCGCTTCCGCGGTGCTCAGATCTCACGTAAATACCTGCGCCGCAATCTGACCGACATTATCCGCCGGCATGAAGATCTCTGGCTTGCACGAAACCGGCCCGGAGGGCTTGCCGAAAGCAGTGCATACCTCTACAGCAGCCTGGAGACGCTTTAACGGCTTGAGGACCTACTGGTTTCCTGCTCCCTGCCCCGCAGGAAGCAGGAACAGGCTTTGCAGGAATGACCTGTGGGCAATATACAGCGGTGATAAGTTAGTATCAGCACCAAGAAATACTCGAGACTCCCTTGTATATAGCGATCCAAAGGGTGCAAAATAGCCCCCTTTTTACGCATTTACAAATTTAATGGAGAGTTAGAATGCGCGACGTAGTGGTGGTAGACAGTGTAAGGACCGGATTGGCAAAGTCGTTCCGGGGTACGTTTAACTTGACTCGTCCAGACGACATGGTGGCACATTGCATCGATGCATTGCTTGAACGAAATCCAAAAATAGATCCTGCGGAAGTCGAAGATGTGATCGTCGGCGCCGCTGGTCAGACCGGCGAGCAGGGTGGAAACCTGGCTCGACTGGCGGTCATCCTGTCCAAACTTCCCGTGACCGTGGCCGGTTCAACCATCAGCCGGGCCTGTTCTTCCGGACTTAATTCAATTGCGATCGCGGCCAACCAGATCGCAACAGGAGGTTCTGAAATCATGATTGCAGGTGGTGTTGAATCTATTTCAGCAGGCACCCGTCAACAACCAGGCAAATCGGACAAGCACCCTACCATTGAAGAACGGGCGCCGGATATTTTCATGGCCATGGGCAACACTGCCGAAGTCGTTGCACGACGATACAATATCAGTCGCGAATATCAGGACGAATTTTCACTGGAAAGCCAGAAACGGACAGCCGCCGCCCAGCAAGGCGGGCTATTCGATGATGAAATCATACCCATGAAAACCAGATACCAGGTCGTGATCGACAAGGAGACCAAGGAAACTGAAATCGTAGACGGAGAATGTGTCGCCGATGAATGTAACCGGCCTGGAACAACACTCGAAGGTCTCGCCGGGTTGAAGCCGGTATTTGAGGAAGACGGAACCGTGACTGCCGGTAACGCATCACAGCTCTCCGACGGCGCGTCCATGACCCTGGTCATGAGCGCCGAGCGCGCCGAGCAACTTGGCCTGGAACCGATGGCTTATTTCCGTGGCTGGTCCGTCGCCGGCTGTGAGCCTGACGAGATGGGTATTGGTCCCGTGTTTGCAGTACCCAAACTGCTCAAGACGACCGGTCTGTCTACCAAAGACATTGATCTGGTGGAGCTGAACGAGGCATTTGCATCCCAGTGCCTCTACTGCCGCGATACATTGGAATTTGATCCCGAGATCTACAATGTCAACGGCGGTTCGATCTCCATCGGCCATCCCTTCGGAATGACGGGTTCACGGCTGACAGGTCATATTGTTCGCGAACTAAAACGACGCGGCAAGAAGTATGGCATTGTGAGCATGTGTATTGGTGGCGGCATGGGCGCTGCGGGACTATTCGAAGCCTGCTAGAACCTATTGTCACTCCGGTGAATACCGGAAACCAGTTAACTAAGGGAGCCTCGGCTCCCTTTTTTTTGGCCCAGCTGTAGTAAACAATTCACTGAGTCTTCAATCAGCGAACCTAGCAACCCCGGCGTGACAGATGATTCATCTGTATACTGCAAAGGCTTTCATGTTATTTACGCTAATGTATTGGGGTGGTTACGACGCCTGGCATTTTCTCAAACTGATATCGGTGACTAATGTGCTTTTGATCTCCAACGTGATGACCGTAACTATGGATGACAAACGGCATATCCTGAACGATGCTGGTATCGCGATAGATGGTCAACTTATCGTCGCAGTTGAATCTTCGGAAGTCCTTAAGCAACGTTTCCGTCAAGCCGAGATAATGGACGGTGAGGGGATGGTGGCGATCCCGGGACTTATCGATACGCACGCACATGCCGATCAATCTTTACTGCGTGGCCTGGGCGATAAGATGCATTGGATGCCGTTCCTGGATGGTGTCATTGAGCCTTATCTCGCTGAGCGGGACCCAGCTGACGGCGTGCTGGCAAACGCGTTGAGTATGATGGAAATGATTCGTGCAGGAACTACCTGTTTTGTCAGTCCTAATGTGGATCCTCGAGATGACTATGGGCTACTCACCGATGTAGTCGGACAACTGGGTATTCGCGCGGTGTTGGGCCGTTTCATTACACCCCAGGATGGATCCGACAATGAGTATGCTGCGCGAACAGCAGTAGCTAAAGCTGCTGCAGTGATGCGCCAGTGGCACGAATCACAAGGTGGTTTGGTGAAGATGTGGTTCGGCTTGATGGTACCCCGGCGACCCGGAGATACCTATCATCCGGAATTCTATAAGGCGGTGGCTCTTGAGGCCGCCAACATGCAGGTTGGCATCGTCTATCATTTCTGTTCCGAGTTTGAGGATTCTGTCTATATCCAAAACAAGTACGGTGTGAGTCCTGCAGAATGGTCCCGCGATAACCACGCTTTGGGATCGAATGTATTGCTGATTAATGGATGCTGGGTCACACCGACAGAAATAAAAATACTTGCAGATACCGGAAGTCACGTTGCCCACAGTCCTGTGGCGAACATGAAAATGGCCACCGGTGTTCTCCCCGTCCCTGATGTCCTTGCGGGGGGTGTCAATGTCTCACTGGGCACAGACGGTGCGCTCAACAACAACACATATGACATGTTTGCCGAGATGAAGACCGCCTGTCTTTTGCAGAATTCGGTAAGGCGCAGTGCGTCGGCGCTCTCGGCAGAAGAGGCATTGGAAATGGCAACCATTAGAGGCGCTAGAGCCATTGGCCGTGATCATGAATTGGGATCTATCGAACCCGGCAAGCTGGCGGATATCGTTTTGCTGGACATGAAACGGCCTAATACATGCCCACTGCATGACGTGATATCCAATCTCGTCTTTGCCACCAGCAGCAGCAATGTCCATACGGTGTTCATTGGAGGGGAGAAGGTACTGGAAGCCGGGTGTATTTTAGGTATGGATGAAACCGTTGTACTTGATCAGGCCCAGCTACGCGCAGAACGGCTGCGCTCGGATCTTGGCTTGTCCAGTGCACAAACCTGGCCAACGTCTTGAACAACACTCGACGAATTACTCTGGTTAGCTTTCTGGCCTATTTCGTCATGTCCGGCATGTTGGCGCCCATCGGTATCATTTCAGGTCCGATGGCGGAACTGTTCGGTCGACCCATTACCGACGTTACGGCGCAATTCAGCTGGCTCACGATCGGGAACCTCATCGGTGCCATCATCGCACTTTTCCTGTTTGACTGGATCCAATTGAAAAGGCTTCTGGTGCTGTTGTAAACGCTGGTCGTGTTGAGCCTGCTGTCGCTTAATGGACTCAAGGATCTTACCTTGATTGGCATTCCACTTGGCCTTGTTGGGATCTGTTGTGGTCTCGGGCTCGCAGGCGCGGCACTTGTTATCTCAAGAACCTATGATTCCGAACGCCGTGCTTCGATGCTTGTGATTACCGACGGCGCCTTCAGCGTTGCAAGGTTTGTTTGCACTGCAATTGCGACTTTACTGGTGGCTCAAGGGCTCTATTGGGCGGGGGTTTATCAGTTCGTCGCCTTCATAGCTGCCACAATTTTATTTCTGACAATCGTGTCTAGGTTTCCTGCAACAAAGACTCAAGCGAATGAGAAGGCGCCTAAAAAGCCCTGGACACTGGCAGTATGGCTTTGTGTAGCTGCCCTGTTTCTTTACACCCTGGGTCAGTATTCGATGCTGTGGTGGTTACCCAACTATGCTGAAACTATCCTCGGCGCCTCACGTGAACAGGCTGGAAGACTAGTAACCCTGTTTTGGATTGGTATGTTTGGCGCACAAGTATTTGTCGCCTGGTGGGTCATGAAAATTGGTGTACGACGCCTTGTCATGATCGCAGGTGTGACAACCAGTCTATTCTCTGTCCCTCTCTGGATCTATGGTGATATCGACGGCCTTTTGGTTTTTGCAACTCTGTGGGGCATCGCCAACCTGAGTTTGTTAAAAGTCGTGCTGTCTTTTGCGACGCAGTCGGTGCGCCTACCCACTGCCCGGTTAGTCTCTAGCTTGTTGCTGGGTGCAACAATGGGGACAGCGGTAAGCCCTTGGGTCACTAGCCAGATCGTGGCGGCGACAAACAACCACTTCATATTACAATTCAGTACAGGCTGTTATGTCACACTCACAATCCTGTTGATCACCACGACACGACTGTATGCACCTGGAGACTAAGACCGTGCAGTTTGATGGCATTTACTTTTTTGTGAGACATTAGGGGCATGCTCAGAGTGATCGCGAGCATTGAGGACCCTGGTGTCATCTCGAAGATCCTAACGCACCTCGGACGTAATTCATCACCGCAACACAATCGATCACCGCTGACCGCCATGCATCCACTCTTTTCTAATCACCCTGTCTACCGGGCGGGATTGCGCAGGACCGATTTTCCCGTTATTTAAGATTTAGGTAGAACTCGATCATTTGATGAGCATGCAACATTGACCGCTGTCATGCATGCATTTCGACGCTTTGGCTACCATGGCGTTTCGATTAAAGACCTGGAACAGGAAACTGGTCTGTCTTCAGGAAGTCTGTACAACAGTTTTGGTAACAAGGATGCGATCTTCAGGTCAGCATTGTCTCACTACAATAACACCGTTCTACAAAGTCGCTTAGATACGTTTTTAAACGACAGAGACTCCAGCGCCGGGCTTAAGGTCCTCTTTACCTCACCACTCAACGAGCCTGACGGATGTAATTTTGGATGCCTGCTCACTAATACGGCAATCGAATTCGGTTCAATGGAGTCTGTCGCACGGGAAGGTCTGACCGAAGGTTTTTCAAAACTCCTACAGGCATTTCATGGACAGGTAATTAGCATATCGAACCGGCATGAGTTGAAGAACCCATCTCTGGGTAGCAAAGAAGTTGCCTTGAAACTACTGACTTTCTATCAGGGATTGCTAGTCCTGGTGCGCAGCGGGTACAAAAAAAAGACCCTGCAGTCGATAATCGATACAGAATTCACTCACCTATTTGGAGATAACGACAATGGTTAAGAATCTATGGCAACACTATTCCGGTTGCTGGTCAGCAAGCGAAGAAGACAGAGTAGCGGAACTAGCGCAATGTGTCACTTCCGACGTGGTTTATCGGGACCCTGTCAGCTCGCGAGTAGGGTCCGGGGAACTGTCATGATATAGGGCTGATTTCCAGAAAAATTTACCAGGGGCACGGTTCGAAATACCGCGCAGTTTTGAGCATAACGACCGCACACTGTCGCACTGGAATCTTGTTCTGGCGAATGGAAACGTGCTGCACGATGGCACTAGCTTTGCTCTTCTCAGCGATGATGGAAGGCTGTCAGAAATCACCGGCTTTTTCGAAATGCCACTGGACTGATCCGGTCAATGTCGCGATGGAAAAGGAACACATGAAGCAAATACAATTTCAACAACCCGGCGACCCAGCCGAAGTTGCACAGTGTGTCAATGTACCAATTCCTGAACTAACGAATGTGGAAGATGTATTGGTAAAGATATCAGCATTTCTAATAAATACAGCAGATCTACTGACATTGCAGGGTTTTTATCCAAAAAACGATCCGATGTCCTCGACTCTCGGAAACGAAGCAGTGGGGGTAGTACAGGCTGTTGGCACTAAAGTCGAGACACTGACCCCTGGAGACAAGGTCGTTCTATTTAGCCTGGATAACTGGAGTGAATATAAACTGGTACACCAGGCTGACGTGCTAAAAATATCAGACGAATTTTTAGCAGCACGTCTCTCATCCGGAGGTACATTGGTCGTTTATGGTGCGATGAGTGGTCAGCCTATATCGATAGGTCCAGCCACACTTGTCTTCGGTGATATTCGGCTATGCGGTTTCTGGTTGACACCTTATCTACAACAGTTGTCTGTGCATGACCGTAAAACATTGTATCTTGAGCTGGAGACGTTGATGCGGCAATCGAAACTCTCTTTTCCCGTTACCAAAGTCTATAGTATTGACTGTGTAAACGAGGCCCTGGAACATGCCCAAAGACCATCCATTGGCGGTAAGATCTTCTTCCAACTCAACTAACCTGTCGCGAGTTTGTACGCAGAATCCAGTTGGCCTGATCCAATCCAATGGGAGTGCCTGCTCGCGGAAGATGTCGAGTGCTGGGGTGATGATGGTGGTAAAGTTCCCACGGTACCTCAGATTGCGCGGGGTGCTGTGGAGGCTAAACCCACAGGTTCAAAATAGAGGTCAGCTGATCCATAAATGCTATAGGCTGATCGAGGAACAGGTGGTGTTGGGCGTCGGCAAGCTCAAAGACTTCCAATGCAGGTTGCAGTTCTTTCATATGGATTGCGCTTTTCGCGCTGAAGGACGCGCTGTTCTGACCGTATATTAATGCGATTCTGCACGTCACCGATTGCAGATCCTGCACGATGTCTCCCGTTGCTTTCATGTGGCTGCTGAGTTCTTCATCGAATTTCCAGACAAACCCTTCATCGATGTGCTCGATGGAATTTCGCGCGATATGCTGCACCAGGTACTCGTTGGCGCACTGTTGTGGTGGCTGTAAGCGAAATCGCGATCTTGCCACGTCAAGGTTTGGGTAGACTTTGGGCCGGGACCAGCGCTCCACCTCCGGCGGCCTTTCATCTTCGGGATGCTTGACGCCAGAATCAAGCAGGATGAGACCTCTGAATCTGGTCGGATTTTGCGCTAGGGCCCGAAGCGCCATCATGCCGCCGAAACTGTGCGCTACCAGGATGGTGTTCCCGGGCATCTCGTTTTTGTCGGCGACCGCTATGATTTCTTTGGCATAGGTGTCGGTGGAATATTCTTCCCGGTGGTCACTGTCGCCCATGCCAGAAAGATCCAGCGCAACGGTTTGATACTGGTCTTTATAAGCCGGTGCAATGAAATCCCACCAGTGTGCGTGCGCATTATGGCCGTGGACAAACAGCAGTCCCTGCCCAGTTGAAGAGGCTGGCTCACTCCATTTCAGGAAATTGATATCACAGTCTCCTACTTCGACAAAACCCTGTTCGGGTTTTGTGTCAACTGCATCCCAAAACCATTCTGGTGTATCTGACATAGGAGCCCTCAGCGGTTCTTATAAAAAAGCCTCAGCGGTTCTTATAAAAAAGCCTCAGCGGTTCTTACAAAAAGCCTCAGCTGGTAGATACCTGCTTTCGCAGGTATGACGAACCTAAACGATGCTTGCGTATTTTTTCAGGTGGTAGTCCACATTGCCAAACAATGTCTCAATGGCGGTGAGCCGTTTGAAATAATGTCCGACATTGAGTTCATCCGTCATGCCCATCCCACCATGTAACTGCACCGCATTCTGGCCGACAAATTTTCCACCCTTGCCGATCTGAACCTTTAGTGCCGAAACGGCTTTGCGCGCCGCCGGGCTGTATCCCTCATCCAGTCGCATGGCTGCCATATAAAGCAGCGACTTGCTCTGTTCGTGTTCAATAAACATATCCACCATGCGATGCTGCAACACCTGGAACTTGCCGATGGGCTGACCGAACTGCTCACGGACTTTACAATACTCCACAGTCGTCTTGTACAAGACCTCCATGGCACCCACGGCCTCAGCGCCTACCGCCAGAATGGCATAATCAATGGATTTCTCCAGTATCGCCAACCCGCCGCCAAGCTCACCGATGATGGAAGTTGCCGCAACGGATACATTTTCAAACGTGATTTCAGATGCGCGCAATCCATCTATCGTCGGATAGTTCCTGCGTGATACGCCGTTTGATTCCGCATCCACCAGAAACAGTGTGATGCCAGCTTCGTCTTTCTGTTCACCATCAGTTCTTGCCGGTACTACTAGAACATCCGCGCTGGGACCGCCCAGGACCACACCTTTGAAGCCATTGATGATATATCCGCCATCTTTGCTGGTGGCAGTAGTCGTCACATCAGCGAGATTGAATCGAGCCTGGGGTTCAACAAACGCGAGCGCGGCCAGCTTTGACCCTGCGATAATCTCAGCCAATAAATTTTCTTTCAGTTCCGCTGATGCGCCTTCTGCAATGGCCGTACCCGCCATAACAACCGTTGGAACATAGGGTTCCACCACGAGACCCTTACCGAATTCTTCCAGCATGATCATAGTGTCGACCGGGGTTCCTCCGAATCCACCGTCTTCTTCAGTAAACGGCAACCCCAACCATCCAAGTTCTGCAAAGGTTGCCCAGTTATCCCGGCTAAAACCTTCTTCTGTCTGGATAAGTTTTTGCCGTTCCTCAAAGGTGTAACTTTTCTGTATGAATCGCTGGATACTGTCTTGCAACAAGCTCTGCTCTTCAGAGAATGAAAAATCCATAAATCTAGTCCCGTGGAGAGCGGTCGATAATATTGATTGTACCCGGCATTTTCAACAAGGTAGCATGGTTACTCCTCAATTTCGGGAATCTCAATCAAAGGAGACAGTGATGGCTGAACCTGTAATCGCGCAGAAATCCCCCTATGAAGTCGAAGTAGAAGAAGGTAAAACCTACTTCTGGTGTGCCTGCGGTAAAAGCGCCAAACAGCCATTTTGCGATGGCTCACACCAGGACACAGAGTTCTTACCCAAAAAATATGAGGCGCAGGAATCAAAGAAAATATTTTTCTGCGGTTGCAAACATTCCAGTACCAAACCGCTATGCGACGGGAGCCACAACAAACTTTAACCAGGGGCAAATACTTTTGACCAGGGACAAACATCTTTGAACCTTACAATCTTCAGGGGAGTCTGATGGTGACCCTGGCTCCACCCAGAATCGATTCGTCCAGTGTAATCTTCCCGCCATAGCGATTAACGATTTCGTTGACCACGGCGAGACCGATGCCCTGCCCGGATTCCCTGGTATCGAGCCGTTCACCTCTCTGCAGAACGGCTTTCCGGTCGGCAATGGCAATCCCAGGACCGTCATCTTCTATAACGATGATGAGGTCACCCCCTCTTTCGGGAGCGTTTAAGGCCAGTTTCACCTTGCCTTTTCCATACTTGCACGCATTGTCCAGCACATTTCCCAACAGCTCTATTAAGTCTCGTTCGTCGCCAAAAAAAGCACAATCCATGACGAAGGATTCGATATCCACATCTTTATCCTGGTAAACCTTGGCCATTGCGTTCACGAGCTTGCCGACAATCGGCTTCACCTCAATTGATTTTCGAATAAGGCCAGGGCTCTTTGTAACCGCACGCTCCAGTTGATAAGAAACAATCTCATTCATCCGCGCTATCTGTTCATTCAGCGTTTCCCTGATGTTGTCTTCGGGTGCGCCCTGCAATATCGCCAGCGGCGTCTTCAGGCTATGCGCCAGGTCGGCAAGTGTTGTCCTATATTTCTCGCGTTGCTGCCTCTCGCTGGATAGCAGCAGATTAAGATTACGGGTAACGCCGTCAATTTCTGATGGATATTCGCCCTGAAGGTATTCCTGATGGCCATCTTCAATCGCTTTAAGGTCTTCCGCAAGACTTTGCAGCGGCCTCAAGCCCCAACTCATGATGGCGGCCTGAACCACGACCAGGACAAGCACAACTGCCAGTAACCAACCCCATAAACTGTTGCGAAATCCCGCTACTTCCTTGTTATAGGGCTTCATATTTTCAAGAACACTATAGACATAGGGTGTGACCTGGTTACCGCTGCCCTGCCAAAGAATTTTGTAACTCAGGTAAAACAACGAATCCCGGCGGCTGTCCTCGCTTTTGTCCTGCAACCGCCCAAATCTCTGCTTACCTGGTTCGAGATTCGCGTGCAGAGTCACTTTATGATCGGGACCGAGTTGTAAATCGAGCGCCGATGGGCTCTGCCAGAGTTCCTGCCCTTCTGCTGCCATGACGAGTCCGTAAAGACCGGAGCCGAGACTGTTGAACTGCGGTTCCTGAAGCTCGTCCGGCAGAAACAGCTCGCCATCACTTTCATCGCTGACTGCCAGCAGACCGTAAATGTGAATCAGCAGCTTTTCCTGCACGGCCTGTTCAGCACTTCGCTGGAACGCCCTGTCCAGCACGAATCCCATTAATCCCAGAAACACCATGAGAACCAGTGTTGCCGAAATCAAGAGTCTTGCCCGTAGGGAATAAGGTTTATTCAAGCATCTACCGGAGTGAAACGGTAACCCTGTCCACGAACCGTTTCTATTGGTTTTAACGAATTATCAGGATCGATCTTTTTTCTCAGACGGCCAACAAATACTTCAATGACATTGCTGTCCCGATCAAAGTCCTGGTCGTAGAGATGCTCTGTCAATTCACTTTTTGATATCACTTCACCGGGGCGCAGCATCAGGTAATGCAGCAGGTTGAATTCATAAGCGGTTAGATCCACCTTTGCACCGTTCACCTCAACCTGCTTGCCTCTTGTATCGAGATGCAACGGACCATAGTCAAGGGAAGTCTTAAGCTTACCAGAGGCCCTGCGAATAAGTGCCTCAAGTCTCGCCAGGAATTCCTGTACATGGAACGGCTTGACAAGATAGTCATCCGCACCGATCGACAATCCATCCACCTTGTCCTTCCAGTCCCCTCTTGCCGTCAGTATCAGGATTGGGTAGTCCTTGCCTTCTGCCCTTAGTTTTTCGATAACTTCGATGCCGGAAATTTTTGGCAGACCGAGATCGATGACAGCAATGTCGTAGTGGTACTTCTGACCCATGTACAAGCCACTCTGACCATCCTCACATGCATCTACGTTGTACAGTTTTTTTTCGAGCAGATCCACGAGTTGCTCACGCAGCCTGGGTTCGTCTTCAACTAACAATAGATGCTGGGTCATCCGCGTTGATCCTATTCAAAAACGTCGCCTGTCGTGCCATCAACAAATACGTACTTGACCACACCAGAGGCGGAAAGCGTTTTGATCCGATAAACTGCAGGGCCCTTGCTTCGAATAAGGTTGATGGAGAGAATCTTGCTGTCCCGGTACTTTTGCTTAACCCGGGAAGTTGCCTGTTTGGACCCGATCCTGGGACCACCCTGGTGCGGCAGCAGATTCGCTGGTCCCCTCTGCGCCAGCATCATATCAGCCAGCGTGATACCCGCAGTGTCATGAGGCACTGCTGTTGCCGCCAGTGGAGAGAGCAGCATTGACAGGATTACAAAAACTCGCATCTAGAACTCCTCAATCACTCTATATTATGGGTGAGATCGCGATTCGAACCTTGATGGTATCACCCGGATCCACTTCTGTGCGAGTCGAATAGGTAACGTTGCCATAGCGATATCTCACGTTGTAGCCGACGATCCGTTCTTCAACATGGAACTCTTCTATCACGCGGCATCTCTCCTGGAAGCTGTAAGAAACGGTTTGATGATCATGATGTTTTTCCAACCCGTAGGCGTTTCCGATGACGGCACCCAATACAGCACCAACCACCGCACCAACCTGCCGATTCCGCTTGCGATGACCAACGGCATTACCAATGGCACCACCGACCACGCCGCCCACCAGCGTGCTGACGCCACGATGACCATTACTCGCGTACGGATGATCGTCGTATCGATAATAGTCGGCTATTTCCTCTTCCCAGCACTCCTGACGCGGTGTGCTCACACGGATAGTCTTCAATATCGGCTCGGCATCAATCACCGTGGCATAGTCAACCTTCACATTCGAGGCAAATACTTCGCTGCTAAAAAACAGAATCAGTGCAAAACTGACGATTAATCTTAACTTCATTGTTGCCACCTTTCTTAACTGAGTGGTAACCAGAATAGTGGGTCAAGACTGAATACAACCTGAACTAGCGGGAATCCAGACAATGCGTCTTATCCAGGGACAGCGTTATGTCAACACGCCCCGGCATTTCTTCAAGCATCGCCCTGGTGATTCTCTCAAAGTACATGAGGAACTCTCGAACGCCAGCTTCACCCATAACCCTGGTTCCGACCGGCAGGTTCTGCTCCTGCTGCAGGCGCCAGCGGAATACCGACTCCATATCCGGCACAGCAAGAAAGGTATTGATGTCGCAGTCAAACAGCCGCTGATATTCAGTTGATGCCAATTCTGCATTCACCCTGCGGCGCCAGGTGCCATCCGGATCACTGGTTTCTTCCAGCTGGTTAATCGGGATAAGCAGCGAACTTTCGACCTGTGGCTTTGCTCCCAGGCACCAGCCTTCCAGCACCAGCACATCGAGGCATTGCACGTTTCGCCATGCTTCGTCCCGATCGTCTTCCGCTTTGTTAAACACCGGATGGGTTGTTGCCTGACCCGCTTTAATACTTGCAATGACACGGTTCAGCAACGCCACATCATGTGTGCCCGGCACACCACGAACCGCGAACAACGGATGAATGTCAATCGCCATCTGCGCCCGCTCTTGTCGTGTTTTGTAAAAATCATCCAGGGACAACACTGCAGCTCGATATCCGGCGACTTTCTGCAAGATAATGACCAACATGGCTGCCAGGGTCGATTTGCCGCTACCCTGGGCACCGGCAATGCCAACGGTCAACAGGTCTGACCCTTTTTTCAAAGTGATCTTATTCGCTATCGATAGAATCGCACCATAGTAGTTGGGATCGGTAACACCCCTGGCCAAAGCCAGTTCAGTAAACTCATTTTTATCCATTGCCCAGCTCCCGGCGAAACGGCGGTAGCGCGTCAAGCAATTGAGCACCGTAACGCTGGGTGACCAGCCTTCTATCCAGGATTGTAATGCGCCCAATATCAGTCTCTGTTCGCAGTAACCTGCCGCATGCCTGTACCATTCTACGTGCCGCATCAGGGATCATGATCTCCTGGAAGGAGTTTCTGCCTTCAGATTCAATCCATTCACTTAAGGTCGCACCGACCGGATCATCGGGCACTGAAAATGGTATTTTCGTCAGTACAACATGACTGCAATAGTTTCCCGGAAGATCGATACCTTCTGCAAAACTCGCCAAACCGAAAATGCAACTGGCGTTACCCTGGTCAATCCGTTGTTTGTGTTGGCTCACAATCTCTGCTTTGGGCAAAGTCCCCTGGCTCAACACGATTTCAGCAAACTGCGGGTCGATTCCATCAATGACCGCCAGCATCTGCCTCCAGGAAGTAAACAGCACCAGGGAACCAGCCTCGTCTTTCAGAATGTCAGGCAGCAGTTGCCATATTTCCTCTGTATGATCGTTGGCTTCCCTCGGATCTGTTGACATTGGCGGTACAGTTAACACCGCCTGTTCATGGAACCTGAAGGGGCTCGGCAGAGCATCGAAGAGGTTATCAGCTGAAATCCCCACCTGTTCACGAAACCGGGTAAAGTCACCACCCATTGAAAGCGTGGCTGAAGTGATAACCGCGGCAAATGTTCTTGACCACAGCAACTCTGCCAATGCATCGCTGACTGAAATCGGGCAGGCACTGAACAGAATCTCGATACCATTTTGGCTGCTGGCTTCCCGGAACGTGATCCAGCGGGCATTGGGCGGTCGTTCCGGGTCGTCTTCCTGCTGATAGACTGACCACAGCTTCGCACCGGCTTTAACTCGTGCTGCCATTGCCGAGATGACCGGCAACCAGTATTCACAGCGCTCATCGTCGTTTTCATTGGTATCGCCCAGGCGCTCTTCCAGCGTTACAACCAATCTCTCGATGAGATTGAAAAGTCTCGTAAAGGATCGCAACAGGTCGTCGCTAAACTGTCGAATATCTTCAGTCACCACACCCATCGGAAATCGAAATTGCCAGCCATCTTCATCGTGCCTGGCATCTTCGGTAAGCGGCTCCACCAGACTGGACATCTGATCAATCCCGGCAATCGCATCGTTGACCGCTTCTTCAAACTGACCCTGCCCACCGGGAAGGATGCCAACCTGCTGCATTTCGGCTGTCATCTGGATCAACGACGCCGGGATTTGTGACAACCAGCCCTGGCAGGAATGCAGCGCCAGGAAATTGGAAAAGTGATTGCCTGCTTTTTCCGGCAGGTGATGGCCTTCATCGAATATATAGATTGTATCCTCGGGTGCTGGCAGGACCGCGCCACCACCCATCATGATATCCGCTAAAACAAGATCGTGGTTGGTGACAATACAATCTACTTTATGAACCCTCTCTCTGGCGCGATAAAAAAAGCAATTCTCATAGTGTGAACAACGCTTGCCGGTACATTGAACATGATCCGTACTTACCCGGAGCCAGGCCGGGTTGTCGATTTCGACCTGCCAATTGTCCCGGTCTCCATCCCACTCACCCCGACCGAGGCTTTCCATCATGTTCTGGTAAAGCACTCGATGAGATTCCTCCGGTTCAAATCTTTCATCATCATAAAGTGCCATTGTCTGGTTCAGCGAGCCCATCTCCTGCAATGCGAGGTCCAGCCGGGAAAGGCACAAATAGCGTCTCCTACCTTTTGCAAGCACGAAGGAAAAGTCCAGACCCGCATGCTTCCTGATGTCCGGCAGGTCAAGATTCACAATCTGTTCCTGCAGGGCGATGGTCGCAGTGGAAATCACCAGTCGTTTACCCAGAGCCTTGGCAATAGGCAACGCGGCAATAGCATAGGCGATAGTCTTGCCGGTACCGGTTCCCGCCTCGACTACACAAATGTTGGGACCTTCCAGCCGCTCACCCTCATCGTTAGTCTCAACATTTCCAATCGTGCGCGCAATATCAGCAATCATTAAACGCTGACAGTGTCGCGCCCTGTAGCCCTTTTCCGAGAGCAAGCGTGTATACGCGACTTGAATCTCATCTTTAAGATCATCACTTAACATCGGCTACATTGGACGCTGGTCGTGGATAAGTTTGATGAGGAACAGTTGGCATCATGAGGAACGTCATCATAACATTTTGCCCGGCGTGGGTTCCTCTACCTGGGGTTGGCAATGAATTTCAGGAAAAACGTCTTACTGACAAGCGGACTTGACCCCAGCAGGTAAAAACAACGACTATAGGGTCACTACAGAAGGTAGAATTACAAAAATGACTACAGAACATCGTATAAGTGTCAGCGACCGCCGAAGTGACGGCCGCCGCAAAAATGAGCGCAGGACCCGCAACGAAACCTACGAAACCGAGCGAAGAATACAATCACGACGTGCTGACAAGCGTCGGGCCATATCCAGAAGAGCTGCCTAGTCCCATTTCTCCCTTTACCCGTGATCTGCGGGTACGGCATACTGCCTGAAATAAACAATTAGGGGTCTAGTAGTCCTTCAAGGTGATATTGTCATGTTCAGAGCGATCCAAATGATTCAAGACAAAGCGCAGTTCGCAGGGAATGGCGAGTCGGGGACGCCGAGTCGGGGACGCCGAGTCGGGGACGCCGAGTCGGGGACGCCGAGTCCTTTCCAAGGACTGCAACGCAGGATTGGATCATTTGGTTCGCTCCCTTCGGGCGAGCCGGGAAGCGCTCGTCCGCGGTGTTGCGACTCTTGAAAAGGACTGGGCCATTCCCTGCGAGGCGCGCCTTGCGGCCAAGCGCTTCCCGACTCGCTGAATATGACAATATCACCTTGAAGGACTACTAGTGACGGGTGCTGATGCCGTAGTATCTGCCTTGAAAAAGCTATGTGTCGAACACGTATTTGGCATTGTGAGTATTCACAACATGCCGATATTCGACGCCATTAACCGTGATGGCAGCATCAAGATTATTGACACCCGACATGAAATGGGCGCCACCCATGCGGCAGACGGATATGCGCGGGCCACGGGGAAGATCGGGGTCGTCATTGCCAGCACCGGCCCGGGAACGACCAACACCATCACGGGATTGTACGAGGCAAGTTATGCTTCCTCTCCTGTACTGCTCATCACCGGCCAGGCAGAAACCGCGTTTTACGGCAAGCATCATGGGTATGTCCATGAAGCTGAAAACCAGCTTCAGATGTTGCGCACCGTTACCAGGCGGGCCGAATCTCCAAGGTTCGCAAGCCAGATTGAAGAGTTCATTCTGCAGGTTGCAAGCGATATGTTTTCGGGTCGTCCGCAACCGGGCGCTGTGGAAATCCCCATTGACCTGCAATACAACAATACTCAAACAGGTACCCACCAATTCGCCCCGGCAAGCCTTAACCCACCGGACTCATCCCTCGTGACCCAGGCCGCAGAGCTTATTGGAATGCACAAGAAACGCATCATCATAGCCGGCGGTGGGGTAACTCGAGGCAAGGCGAGCCAGGCGCTTATCCAGTTTGCAGAGATATTGAATGCACCAGTCTTTACGACTGCAAACGGTCGCGGGGTCATTCCCGAAGATCATCCATTGTGCATTGGCAACCTGTACCAGAGCAGGCGCTTACACGATGACCTCAAAGACTGTGAACTGACCATCGCCATCGGCACCCGGTTTCAGGTCGGTGTGAACGGCAGCGGTGCAAACTTGAAGCCCCCCGGTAAACTTCTGCATCTGGATATCGATCCCGCTTCGCTTAACCTGACGTACGCTGCGGACCTTGCCATTGAGGGCGATGCCAGACAGCTGCTGGAAGCTATCCTGCTGCAACTCAATGCGGAACCCGGGAATGACCCGTTTCTGCAGAAGATTCAACAATCTGCCAAAGGCGTAAAGCTGGGCCTGCGCAAACGCATTGGCCCCGACTACGAAGGGATCATGGAGTCGATTCGGGCCAACCTGCCAAGAGATGGTAATATTGTGCGCGATTCGACCGTACCAGCCTACAATTTTGCCAACCAGCTTCTGGAAATTTACGAACCAGGTACCTTTATCGGCCCAAACTCCGGTGCCATCGGCCCGGGACT
The DNA here is from genome assembly GCA_022571415.1 of Pseudomonadota bacterium. Taxonomy (GTDB): domain Bacteria; phylum Pseudomonadota; class Gammaproteobacteria; order Pseudomonadales; family Azotimanducaceae. The sequence continues at coordinate 12,673 of JACZXW010000001.1, read as the reverse complement.
ACCACTGGCTATTGGCATGGCTATCGGCACTGGCAAGAAAACCGTAGTTATTCATGGCGATGGCGGATTCATGTTACATGCAACTGAACTCGCTACCGCTGCCCAATATAGCGTGCCGCTAGTCGTGTGTGTTTTTAATGATGGCGGTTACGGCGTACTGCGCGGTCTGCAGAAGAGGCAATTCGACGGTAATATGTTTGAGGTAGATCTCGGCTTTGTTGATTTCAAGATGTTTGCAGAAAGTATGGGGGTAACCGGATTTAACGTTCAGTCCCTTGAGGAATTCAAATCTGCATTTGCCCAGGCGATGGATGAAGATGGTCCCTGCCTGTTGAATATCGACATGCGTGAACTCGAACCGATGCAAGGCAGTATTTTGCCGGAGGGTTAAGCACGGCATGCAACAACAGGACATTATTTCCGCTTTACCGACCCATCTTCGCTGTTTTGTGCAGGTTCAGGACTATGGGGCCTACACCCCTCGTGACCATGCGGTGTGGCGTTTCCTGATGCTCCAGCTTCAATTTCAGTTAGCTGAAACCGCACATCCTGTTTATCTCGAAGGGTTACGACGTACCGGCATCAGCATTGAGCGCATTCCCTCCATTGAGGACATGAACACCTGCTTGAGACACATTGGCTGGAAAGCGCTCGGGGTTGACGGCTTTATCCCACCTGCGGTCTTTATGGAATTTCAGTCACGCCGGATCCTCGTGATCGCCATGAACATGCGCACCCTTGACCAGATTTTATACACCCCTGCACCCGATATACTGCATGAGTCTGCCGGTCACGCGCCTTTCCTGATTGATGTGGACTATGCGGAATTTCTGCAGAAGTTCGGTGAAATTGGCATGAAAGCACTGTCCTCGAAACAGGACGAAATTGTCTTCGAAGCCATTCGCCACCTATCCATCACCAAAGAAAATCCCAATGCCACCGAGGCGGAAATGCAGCAAGCCGGGCGTCGCTTAAGCGACGCAACGGCTGCCAATGATAATTCTTCGGAAGCCGCGCTCCTGGCCAGATTACACTGGTGGACCGTGGAGTACGGCCTGGTAGGCGATCTTTCTGACTACAAAATATTTGGTGCGGGACTCCTCTCCTCACTCGGTGAAAGCAAAAATTGCCTGGATGATTCTGCGGTCGAGAAAAAATTACTGACCATTGACGCCATCGGACAGTCCTACGACATTACCACCGAACAGCCCCAGCTTTACGTCACCCATAGCTGCCGCCACCTTAGCCAGGTACTTGAAGACGCGGCTAAAGGCATGACCCAGACAAGAGGCGGCGCCCCATCGGTAAGAGAAGCCATCGCCAGTGAAACCGTCTGCACTCTGGTTTATAACTCCGGGATCCAGGTCAGTGGCATCATCTCGGAAGTGGTCACGGACACCATGGATAATATTGCCTATATAAGAACCACTGGACCAACACAGCTGGTGTGGAACGGCGTACAGCTTGTTGATCAGGGTATTGATTGTCACCCAGGCGGATTGGGTTCACCCCTAGGCCAGATCAACGAATTCAGTCGTTGCCTGTCCGAATACAGCATTGATGAGCTTCGCTTCGCGGGAATTGAGGTGGGAACACCGGCAAAACTGGAATTCGTCTCGGGAGTCGTTGTCGAAGGCGACCTGATAAAGATCGAGCGGCGGAACCAGAAGAATATTCTGTTCAGCTTGAAAAATTGTCAGGTTACTGACGTTGCCGGTGCAATACTGTTTGAACGCGACTGGGGTCAATACGATATGGCAATCGGCACTGAAATTATTTCGGTAACCGGTGGTTCCGCTGATCCATCCACCTTCCAGCTACACAATCCACCGGCGGAAAAAACAGCCACTCGACACTGGTCAGAGCCAGAACAGCTCCTGTTCAAAGTTTATCAAACCATGCGGGATTTGCGCGAGAAACAATCCATTGACTTGGGGATCCTGCAGCAATTACGTTCCGATATTCTCGAAAACCATGCTGACGAATGGCTCCTGCTGTTCGAGCTTTACGAGACGACAGTACTGAAGGACGCAGCCGACGCCGAGCCCTTACATTTGCGGCTTACTGAACTCGTTGGAATTGATGATTCAATTCACAACCTGATTGTCCAGGGCATCGAACGGGTTATCGCGCAGGCAGATCGCTATCCTTAAATTTCAGAATCACTCCAGCACCCTGACGAAAAAAGGCAGAAATACGATCGCCACGAGCAATCCTGCATAATAATCCCGGTCAAAACCGAAGTTCAGAACGAAGTCCATGGGCATGTTGGCGTTTAAACTGATGACGACAATTGCTGCAATGATAAATGTATTCCGCCCTGCGATGAGAGCCGTACCTATGAGTGCCGCGCCGATAACATACCCATAGTTGGCCGTCAGCCCCAAACGGGCGATGATGTTGTCTTCCAAATTGGTGCCAAGAGTAACTGCTAGAATGAAAAACACAATGGCACTGCGTATGAGTGTCGTTACTGTCATCTCCAATCTCCAATTATTGCTAATAAAAGGAAGATTAATTGGATGCTCCGAACAAATCTCATTCAGGTCATAAAACTGTGACGTGCTTCACTTGATTTTTCGACGAACGGCGACAGCGGTTTGAAATTCGGGACGAGCGGTAATATCAACACTTCATCAGCGGTTCTGAAACGACTCCAGTGTTGCCTGGGGAAGGTCTGATTAAGGTCTGTTCCCACCAGAACCGGGTATAGGTCTGGCTATTGTCCGGGCAAAGAATCTTTGAAAAGATCCCAGTTAGCCAGTATTTCCTTCACCACAGCGTTACCGACCCTGAAAGCCGCCTCTTTGGCAGGAAGACCATCGTCCGGGTATGGCGCGGTACTACTCCATGCTGCATCCTTACCCGGTGGCGGTATGGTGAAATTGCTAGCCGTCCTGAGCACCATGATCCGCTCCGGATCTATCAGCTTCACTCTACCTAGCCGATGTAATGCCGTTAAGGTACCGCTGTCTTCCATGTTGGCGGTCATGAAGTTCATCTGCTCATTGCTATAAAGCTTGACCCAGTCGTTGGCCCACCTGCTCATGAGCTCACCATGCCAGTAGGTACTCGCGGAAAGCGTTTCGCCGATGGTAACGAAAGGCGGTTTCTGCGCAGTAGGGTAGCCGTCGAACTGCTGGCGAAAGCTCTTGATGCCCACACCATCAGGAATAACCGTGTCCTTGCTCACCCTGAATGCCCAGTTGACCAGGCCCTGGTTGAGTTCAAAGGCAATCGTATTGAGCGACCACCCCGTCCTGATATCCTGGGGTCCGTCGGCTGGTTTTTGTGCACCAAGCGGAATCATGCCATAGGGCCAACCCGCCGGTATTTCACGGGCATCAATTTCATACAGCAGATCGCCATCGATGACCCAGCGTGCCCAGGCCGCAGAACCCAGTGACATATCCTTCGGGTCAGCCCCGGAAATGCCAGCAATCAGCCAATAGGCTTTAGTCAGATCAAAACGCGTGTCCAGACCGAGCGCCATAATCGACGCGGTCGCATTGGGGATACCACCACCGAGACAAATGCCAAGCACCCCGTCGTCATTCATGCGAAGCTCATATTCGCCCATCTCGAAGGGATAGACGTTCTTGAGGTCAAGCCTCTCCACCCAGAACTGAAATTCTCCCGGTTTATCGCCAGTTACCTCGCCACTCTCGAACATCGATACCACAACAACCTTTACCGGGATCCCAGATTCAGCCGAAGCAGAACTCGCCACAAACCCAAACAGCAGAATAAAAAGCATTCGCTCGAACATCAGGTAAATCTCCTTTACAAAGCGGTGCGAGACTTCAATAATCGCGCTTTAGTTATACTCATTTCACGATCATCGCCCAACAATAAAAAGAAAGGAAGAGTCCATGATTAGTTTGCTAGGAATCGCTATCATTCCTGTTATCGCTTACCTTGCTTCCTCTAATCGAAGTCAGATAAATTTACGAACTGTACTTGGGGCTTTTTTGATTCAGGCAGCCATCGGTGCTTTCGTCTTATACATTCCTGCTGGCAAGCAGTTTCTGGAACTAGTCGCCGTCGGCGTAGCAAATATCCTGACGTACAGTCAGGCAGGTATCGATTTTTTGTTTGGCAATGTCGGCAACCCGTCGTTGGGGTTTATTTTTGCCTTCCAGGTCCTGCCAATCATTATCTTCTTTTCTTCTCTTATCGCCGTACTCTATCACCTGGGCATAATGGGCTGGATAGTGAAATTACTGGGAGGAGGCCTGCAAATGGCACTTCAAACCAGTCGCCCCGAATCCCTTTCAGCAGCAGCAAATATCTTCGTTGGTCAAACGGAGGCGCCGCTCGTGGTTCGGCCCTTCATCCCCAAGATGACTCGATCTGAATTATTCGCCATCATGGTCGGCGGACTCGCTTCCATCGCGGGTTCTGTTATGGCCGGATATGCCAGTATGGGCGTTGAGATCAAATACCTGCTGGCGGCCAGTTTTATGGCAGCACCCGGCGCACTAATGATGGCGAAGATCATACTTCCCGAAACCGCGGAGACGATAAACGAACTGGCCGATGTCGAAACCGAGGATAAACTCTACACGAACGTCCTGGATGCCGCCGCCAGCGGCGCGTCCTTGGGACTACAGATGGCACTCAACGTCGGCGCCATGCTGTTGGCGTTCATCTCCCTGATTGCTTTGTTAAACGGCCTCCTTGGCTGGGCTGGCGGATTCGTCGGATTTCCGGACATCACTTTCCAGGCAATTCTCGGCTTCGCATTTCAACCGGTTGCCTGGATCATGGGAGTACCCTGGAGCGAGGCCAATGCCGCAGGCGGGTTAATCGGTCAAAAACTGATATTGAATGAATTTGTCGCCTATGTGGACTTCATTGGCATGAAGGACTCATTGTCGAATCATACCCAGGCCATTGTTACATTCGCCCTATGTGGTTTTGCCAACTTATCCAGTATTGCCATACTGATGGGAGGCATTGGCGCCATGGCACCAACGCGCAGGAATGACATCGCGCAACTCGGACTCAAGGCTGTTTTTGCAGCGACCCTCGCAAATTTCATGAGTGCCTCACTCGCTGGTTTTTTTCTTTCTATCTAGGGAGCCTCTAGCGGTTTTTTGAGAGCGCCGCGGCGTTTTTTTTGGGAACACCAGCGGCGGTTTTTTTAAGAAGAGGCAATACGAACGCTTTGTGAGCACCCAACTCTTCTTTGGTGAGTCCGCAAAGTTCATAAGGAAGCACCAGCCAGCTGTCACTTTCATGTACGAAAAAATCCGGTTGCCGCCTGGTGCGGTTTTGCTTCGGCTTGTACCAGAGACTGGCAACCCTGACTTCATCAGGCATATTTCTTTTCAAACGAGCCTGTAATCGCTGGATGACGGCATCAATACTCAACCCGGTACTGAAAACATCATCGACGATTAACAGCGAGTCTGTCTTGCTGAGTGACTCCAGAAGATATTGGGTCCCGTGTACACGAATGGCATCTTTCGGGTTGTCGATCATTTCCTGGTAGTTAGCGACGCCGGAGTAGGAGGTGCGGATTGATATATGGTCGGTTTCAATATCGAGCGCCTGGAGGCATTCCTGAACGGCAATGCCGACGGTGCTGCCACCGCGCCACAGTCCGACGATAAAGGTTGGGCGAAAACCCGCGTTGAATATCTGAACCCCAAGACGGTACGCATCCAGCAACACATCCTGTTCGATAAGAAACTGCTTGTTATCCACTCGTGTCTCGCCTAGCCTGCATCTGCTAATTACTAACATAGGAACAAGGGAGAATAACCCAGGGTGACCGCGAAACGCTATCTGGATGCACAACAATTACTGGAAGATAGCATGCGTCTCGGCATGAACGTTTTTAACAGTGGTTTTTATCCCAGTTTTATACTTGCCATCTGGCGAGGCGGCGTTCCCATTGGAATCGCCGTGCAGGAAATACTTCAACTCCACGGCGTGAAAGCGGATCACATTGCCATTCGTACATCGTCCTATCGGGGGATTGATGGCAGAGCAGATGAAGTTCAGGTGTACTCCATGAACTACCTCATCAAGAATGTAACCCATGAGGACAAATTGCTGATCGTCGACGATGTATTTGATACTGGCAAAAGCATTGAAGCAGTGATTAAACACCTGACCTCAAAAGCACGCCTGAATACGCCCGACGATATCCGGGTAGCTGTGCCTTATTACAAACCAACTCGAAATCTCACCGACAGGGAACCCGATTACTTTTTGTATGAAACTGATCAATGGCTCAAGTTTCCGCATTCCCTGGAAGGGTTGACCATGGAAGAGATGGCCGAACACAGGCCTGAGTTACTGGCAATCCTTAGGCAGGCCCGGGGATCAATATATGCGGGAAAAACAAATGAATGACATCGTCGTCAATATCCGGGTTTCCCCGGAGGGACACCTCGATATCCTGTCCCAGGAAGAGGTTAACAAGTTACTTGATACCAGTCAGGGAGGTTTGTACCACCTGTTTCGTACCTGTTCCCTGGCGGTACTGAACTGTGGCTCAGACACGGACGATGTGACAAAACTCCTCCAGGACTTCTCCAGCTTTGAGATCAAAGTATTGCAGGAAGAGAGAGGTTTGCGACTGGAGCTCAGCAATGCACCGGCAGTCGCTTTTGTCGACGGCCGAATGATAAAAGGAATAAAAGAACTTTTGTTCTCTGTGCTCAGGGATATTATTTATGTCAACAACGAGATTACCAGGAATCCAAGATTCAAACTCGGATCATCAGAAGGTGCGACCGACGCGGTATTTCATATATTACGAAACGCCGGCGCCTTGAGATCACGAACGCCCCCTAATATTGTCGTTTGCTGGGGCGGTCACTCGATCCTGCGGCCTGAGTACGAATATACAAAAGAAGTGGGTTACGAGCTGGGACTACGAGGGATGGATATTTGTACGGGTTGCGGTCCTGGCGCAATGAAAGGACCCATGAAAGGAGCTACCATAGGTCACTCGAAGCAAAGAATCCGCAACGGACGCTACATCGGAATAACTGAGCCGGGTATTATTGGCGCCGAGGCACCCAATCCGATCGTAAACGAATTGGTTATCCTTCCTGATATAGAAAAGAGACTCGAAGCATTTATTCGTATCGCCCACGGCATCGTCGTATTTCCCGGTGGCGCGGGAACGATGGAAGAAATACTGTATCTACTCGGCATCTTGCTTCACCCCGAAAACAAAAGTTTACCTTACCCGATAGTGTTTACCGGGTCTGAATCCAACCGTGACTACTTCAAGCGAATTGACAAGTTTATCGGGCAGACTCTTGGAAGAGAAGCGCAGGATAGATACGAGATTATTATTGGTGACCCGATCAGCGTTGCCAGCACGATGCTCACAGGTTTGCGCCGGGTAAGAAAATTCAGGAAGGCTCGAGGAGATGCTTACTTCTTTAGCTGGATGCTAAAAATGTACCATGAATTCCAGCAGCCATTCGCTCCGACCCATGAAAATGTTGCGCAACTCAATATCAGTACGGACCAGCCAAAGTACAAATTGGCAGCTGACCTCAGACGTGCATTTTCCTGCATTGTTGCTGGCAACGTAAAGGAAGAAGGAATTCGAGCAGTTAAAAAACATGGTAACTATCGTATTACGGGAAGTCCGCAGGTCATGGCCGCGATGGACGAATTATTACAGTCGTTCGTTGACGAAAAAAGGATGAAACTACCAGGGAAGGTCTACACGCCCTGCTACGAAATTGTCAACGGCTAGGCGAATACGTGAAGCTGGAAGCGATAGACTATCAGGCACCCGATCGTAGCGAACGCTTTGTCGCCTCTTTGGTACAGACCGGATTCGCAATTCTCACCAATCATCCCATCTCAGAGAGCCTGGTTAACTCCATCTATCAGAACTGGCAGACCTTCTTTGCCAGTGAAGAAAAACAGGACTACCTGTTCCATCGTAAAACCCAGGACGGCTTTTATCCGGCAGAATCGGCGGAATCGGCAAGGGGACACAGCAGCAAAGACATCAAGGAGTATTATCACTACTACCCTTGGGGTCAGTGTCCTGCCGCACTAAAAACCATAACCGCAAATTATTACGAATCTGCATTAACATTGGCTGTCGAGCTTCTCGGATGGATTGAACTGCACTCCCCGCCCGAAGTTGTCAAATACTTTTCTGAGCCGCTGCCACAGATCATGGATGGTAGTGAGCATACGCTGCTGCGCATTCTGCACTACCCTCCCCTGACTGGAGCCGAGGACGCAAACGCCATTCGTGCTGCGGCACACGAGGACATCAACCTGCTGACCGTCCTTCCCGCTGCCAACGAACCCGGTCTGCAGGTGCTAAGCAAGGAGGGTGAATGGCTCGATGTTTCTTGTGACTTTAATACCTTGATTATTAACACCGGCGATATGCTGAAAGAACTATCGCAGGATTATTTCCCTTCAACGACTCACCGTGTAGTCAATCCTGAAGGTATAGACAGAAGCAAGTCTCGAATCTCGTTACCTTTATTCCTGCAACCCAGGAAAGAAGTCGTCTTGTCTGATCGATATACAGCCGACAGTTATCTACAGGAAAGACTGGAAGAACTGGGCAACTCCTGATCGCGTGTATTCCAGGATCAGTTCACAACGCCCGCATGGCGAATAAAAGCAATAATTTCGTCCAAGCCAGTGTTGTCTTTTAAATTCGAGAAGACAAACGGTTTGTCGCCTCGCATTCTTCTGGCATCTCGTTCCATCACACCAAGATCCGCGCCCACATAGGGCGCGAGATCTATTTTGTTGATGATCAGCAAATCGGACCGGGTAATTCCCGGTCCACCTTTGCGCGGGATTTTATCGCCTGCGGAAACATCAATGACATATAAGGTGAGATCTGACAGCTCCGGGCTAAATGTTGCTGCCAGGTTATCTCCACCGCTTTCAATCATGATGATATCAAGATCCGGAACAGGCGAGGGATGCCCCCGATTTAATCGACCACCGTACCTGCTGTCTTTGCCAGCGGCCAGGCAACACCCGGTAGAATTTCCCGGCGGAAGGCGTGGTTACCAGAACGTGGGTTCCGGCAGCCAGCGTCCCCTCAATTTCAAGATAATCATTGCCAACAAATCCGCCGGGCGGATGTAACAGATATACGTGGCATTCGTCAACCTGCTCGTTCGCCGGATAAAAAGGTCGCTGTACACGCAGCGGACCTTCATGGCAAGATTTAACCATCCGCGTTTGGTGATCCCGCAGATCAAATTCAAGTTGTATCCTGGCTCGCCATCCTTCCGGCTGGATTGTTGGCATCTCAGACATCGAACTAGTTGCCTCATTCTATTACTTGTAACCTTGGCATGGTCAGGGCTTATAATTCAACTTCCATTGTGCCGGTGAACATGACAAGAGCGAAAATGGCGATCACACCAGAAGACCTGACACCCGAAGCATTCGCGCGCTTTGGCGATGTCATTGACGTGCCGTCAGCAAAGGAAAACAAACTGATCAATGAAGGTAACACTGTCCGTTATCACGATCTCGCCAGCTTGTCGTTAACGCAAGCCGCGGGTACGCCGCTAATCAGCATATTCAGGTCGACGCCACTGCCTTTGCCGATCACACTGAAATCCATGGAGCGTCATCCCTTGTCCAGCCAGGCTTTCTATCCGCTTTCACAAAATCCTTATCTGGTGGTAGTCGCGCCAGCAGGCGAGTTTCAGGAATCTCAAATCCGTGTTTTCATGGCCCGCAGCGACCAGGGGGTCAACTATCATCCCGGCACCTGGCATCACTACAGTCTTGCCTTGAACTCGGTTTCGGATTTCCTGGTGATCGATCGGGGCGGACCCGGGGAAAACTGTGATGAAGTCGACCTCCGCCAACCCCTTGCCATCGACCTGGATCAGACAGCCCTGAGCAAAAAAACAGCCCTGAACGAAAAAACAGCCCTGAACGAAAAAACAGCCCTGAGCGAAAAAACAGCCTTGAGCAAAAAACAGCCTTGAGCGAAAAAACAGCCATGAACAAAAAACAACCATGAGCGATATCCGGTTCATCGCCGCATTTTTGAAATCTTATTCTGATTCCTCTTTCACGAATCCCCATGACGTCGTTTTACCCGACTCCCCCCCAGACCAGGCTGGTGATTTCACCCACATGGGCGCCAGGTATTGGGGATTTGAAAGTAAACGCCACCGCACGACGCGGATCAACGCGGCTGAACAAAAGTTCACCTACGATGATGAGAGCCACAACTGGTTGAATATCGGTCTGCAGCAACGTGCGGAAATTCACCACATAAGCATCAGTACAAAATGGTTCACCGGTAACCATGTGCCCGAAGTCTCCGTGGAACTCATTGATCGACAAACGGGCGAAAGTCGCCTGATACTATCAAGGGTATCGCTCAAACCGGATACCGAGCAGGAATTTTCGATCGAACCCATGACGGCGACCGATTGCCACGTGAAGTGCTACCACGAAGGTGGGTTGGCCCGGATTAATTTATTTGGAGTGCCGGGAAAGTCCCTCTATGATCGACACAACCTGCTATCGGATGCATCCATCTCGCATACCTCAAACGATCACTATGGCAAGCCCGAAGACGCAGTGCGCGGCGTGCGCAATGTGAAGCACATGGTTGGCTGGGAATCAGCCAGATCAGGTTTTGGTGAGAGTACTATTTTTACCTTGCCGCAATGCGCTGTTATTGACACGGTTATCGTGGACACTTATCTTCATCGCCTGAACCCGCCCCTCAGTTGCCACATCTTCGCAGCAAACTTGAAACCGGAAAAACTGGAACATGCAATACAATCGCTGCCGCGATGGAAGCTGGTATTTTCTGACGCAAGCGAAGAAATTCCAGATAACTTTCAACGCTATATGCTGGATAGAAAATTTGAGCAAAAGCACAGCCGTTTTGACATTGAACTGCACCATCCACCTGACTCATGCTGGCAACCCCTGCTCCCCTTTGCTGAACTCCATCCGGATACCTGGCATGAATTTGACGAAATTGAATGTACGGATGAAATCAATGTCATCTACTACATGCATTATCCTAACGGCGGTATCCACGGCTTGAAGATGTTTGGCGACTATTCAAAGCGACAATAGAATTTGTAACATCCTGGCAGACAACAGTCAGAGTAACGACAGAAACTTCTGCTTCGTCTCCTGTGCAAGAAAACTCGCTTCAAAACTGTTTCGCGCCAACTGGACCGCCTGCTGTTCGGTCATGCCGAGACTTGTTCCCAGGGCATTGAAGTTATCGCACAGATAACCGCCAAAGTAGGACGGGTCATCTGAATTGACGGTGACTCGCAATCCCCTGTCCAACAGATCAAGGACGGGATGTTGCTTCATGTGGTCATAGACGCAAAGGCGAACATTGGACAAGGGACAAATCGTGAGTGGCACTTTTGTGCTTGCCAATTCGTCAACCAAGGTCGGATCATCGACACAGCGAACACCATGATCAATTCGCTGCACATCCAGCAGGATAAGCGCATCACGAATATATTGCGCCGGTCCTTCCTCTCCGGCATGAGCCACCCTGAAAAATCCTGCTTCGGCGGCGCGTTTAAACACACGCTGGAATTTCCCCGGCGGGTTCCCTGCCTCGCTACTGTCCAGGCCTACCGCCAGGATCCTGTCTTTATACGGCATCGCCTGTTCCAGGGTCCGCAGGGCTTCCTCTTCGGGCAAGTGTCGCAGGAAACACATGATCAATGCAGAAGACTGCTGCCAGCCGGTTTTCGCATCATCCATTGCCCGTGTGAATCCATTGATTACCGTCTCTAACGCGATACCCCGATCAGTATGAGTCTGCGGATCAAACATCATTTCCGTATGCAGGATGTTCTCCTCGCGGCAGCGGCACAGATAACACCACATCAGATCATAAAAATCCTGCTCATCCATCAGCACGCCGGCACCCAGATAGTAAAGATCGAGGAAGCTCTGCAGGTCGTCGAATTGATAGGCCGCCCGAATATCCTCGAGCGTCCTGTAGGGAAGATCAATACCATGCTTTGATGCCAGGGACAGCATCAGTTCCGGCTCCAGAGAACCTTCTATGTGAAGGTGCAGCTCGGCTTTAGGCAACTGCAGAACAAACTTTGCGCTAGCGACCGGGGATGGTGTTTTCATAGGTCTCCCAGTTATTCAGGATTTCATCAACAACTCTAGAGCCGACGATGTAAGCCGACTCAATCGCGACCCCGAGACCCCCATAGCCTTCATTCTCCTTCAGCAGATTTTCCACCGCCGTCACGCCCGGAGGCTGCATGGTGTAGTTGCTTGCGGTCCTTAGCACCATGACACGGTTTTTATCCGCACGGCCAATCTTGTGCAGCCAGCTCAGGGACAGATAGGTACCCGTGTCCTCCATGGCTGCCGACACGAATTCACCTTTGCCTTCGGTCCAATAGTGAACCCAGCGGTTGGCCCATTCATTCAGAATCTTTCCGTGCCAGAACGTCAATGAGGCAATATTGTCACCCTTCAGGACAAACGGGGGTTTGCGCGCCATCTCGTGGCCGGTATACCTTTCCCTCACCTCCAGCAGTGACTCATCATCGCCGAGATCGATATCCTTGGTCAGCTGATAGGCCCAATCTACCAGGTTCGCATTGAGATGGTACATCTCCCCCGTGGGATCCGGCTTGTCCGGGTCAAACGGCATCCTGGTGTAGCGTGCGAAGTA
>JACZXW010000010.1 GCA_022571415.1 Pseudomonadota bacterium | reverse complement strand
AGATTCTCATTGGCGATGCGACCACCGGCATGCAACTTGTGGAAGACAGGCGCGTACCTGTCATCAGCGCTACCGGCAGCTGCGCAATGGGCAAGATCGTCGCACCGGCAGTTGCTGCCAGAATGGGACGCACCATTCTCGAGCTGGGCGGAAACAACGCGATAACGGTCTGCCCGACTGCCGACCTGAATATGGCAGTCACCGGCATCGTGTTTGGCGCGGTAGGCACAGCCGGCCAACGTTGCACCACAACCCGGCGGCTCTTTATTCACGAGTCGATCTACGATGACCTTACGTCACGATTAAAAAAGGCTTATATGAGCATCACCATCGCCAATCCGCTTGATGCTGAGACCCTGGTGGGACCCCTCATCGATAAGGCGGCTTTCGATCTGATGCAGGACGCACTCAAGGAAGCCCGGGCAGAAGGAGCCGCCGTACATGGAGGTGAGCGAATCGAGATCACCGATTGTGCCGGCGGCTACTACGTGCGACCCGCCCTGGTGGAGATGCCTGAAAGTGTAAAAAATATGCAAAAGGAAACCTTCGCTCCCATTCTTTACCTGTTCAAATATTCAGACGTAAAAGATGCTATCCATGCCAACAATGATGTACCCCAGGGGTTGTCATCATCAATATTTACTAACGATATTAGAGAGGCGGAGCTATTCACATCGGGTCTGGGCAGTGACTGTGGTATTGCCAACGTCAACATCGGCACCAGTGGTGCTGAAATTGGCGGCGCCTTTGGGGGTGAGAAGGAAACCGGTGGTGGTCGGGAATCTGGCTCAGACTCATGGAAAGGTTATATGCGCAGAAGCACCTGTACCATAAATTATTCATCTGAACTGCCACTGGCCCAGGGAGTTCAATTCGATCTATAGGGAACCTATAGATCTATTCGCCAGGCAGCAATGCCTTGAAACCCTCGATGTATTCCGCAGACATATACTGACGAAGTTCGCCTGCATCGAGGAATGTCGAGTGGCAGGAGGTGCACAACTCAAATCGTATATGGACGGGATCATCCGTCAGGCGCTGGTCCATCATCCTGTCACATTTGGGGCAATCCACGTAGACCATTTCATTGTACTCGGCACCAAGCTCTTCATCACCACTGTCTATCGCAGTTTCGCTTCCAATAGCTTCCAGAATTTCGCGGTCCAGCTGGTCAAAATACAGGCCATGACATTCACTGCACCGGTCAACCCTGACGGGATCATCACTCACCTTATCCATATCACCGTAGCACTTGGGACATTGCATTGGCCCGCTTCCTCTTAGAAGAATTCAACATGCGGAACCATACCGTGGAAGGGTGCACGTTGCCAGCCGGCATTTTTCAGGTTATAACTTCATGACATGGTATCAACGACTCGCCCTGCTTCCATGACCACATGGGAGATGTATCGCTCACTCCTGTTCTCGGTCTACCTCCCTTCATTTTTCATGTCGATTTGCCAGGGCAGCGTTTTACTGGTTATTCCCCTGTTCGCCCTGGACCTCGGCGCCAATGCTGGCGTTGCAGCGCTGGTATTCTCGCTGCGCGGGCTCGGCAATATGGTGCTGGATGTCCCTGCCGGGTATGCCGCCGCAAGACTGGGAGATAAATATACAATGCTGATCGGCGTTAGCCTGATGGCGATCACCGGGGGCCTGGCAAGCCAGGCAAACTCCCCTGCTGCACTGGCTGCTGCCGCGTTTTTGTTTGGCGGGGCCATGGCTACCTGGATGATTGCCAGACTGACCCACCTCAGTGAAGCGGTTCCCGCCCACCAGCGCGGCAAGGCAATATCCACTATGGCCGGGTTACAACGACTGGGGAACCTGATCGGACCTGTTATCAGCGGTATCATCGCCCTGCAGTTCGGCTTCGAGTTTGTATTCACTGGCATCAGCATCATCGCCACTTTCACCTTCTTCATGGTCATTTTCTTTGTCCCTGTCAACAAGAAAAGTCATCATGACGACTCCCCGAACATCGTGAAACTTGTCCCCCATATTCTCCGCACTCACCTTCGGATTTTTGCCACTGCTGGTGTTGCCGTATTGTTCCTGACGGTATTGCGATCAGGAAGACAACTGCTCATCCCCCTCTGGGGAGAATCCTTAGGTCTGGATGCGTCTGACATCGGCCTGATTATGGGATCTGCCGCTGCTATCGATATGACAATGTTTCCTGTAGCGGGCTACATCATGGATAATCTGGGTCGCCGGCATGCAGCGATTTCCTGTCTGACTATACTCTCCCTCGGTATTTTCCTGGTTCCGCTGACGACAGACTTTTCCAGTCTTGCGCTGGCGGCAATGGTCGCTGGCCTCGGAAATGGTCTTGGCAGCGGCATCAATATGACCCTGGGGGCAGACTTCGCTCCGCCCCATGAACGAGGCGAATTTCTTGGTGTCTGGCGACTGATGGGTGACTCAGGTTCCTTCGCCGGACCCCTGTTTATGGGTTATATCGCCAACAGCTTTCTGTTGGCGACCGCACTTACTGTCACCGCCAGTCTTGGTCTGATCGGGATTTTCATGGTGACGGTGTTTGTTAAAGAGACACTGGTGAAGCGCACCTAATCAAGATTTAAATTTCATAAGGGAATCAATGAAACCATTACACACCTACTTTGTTGGCACCGGCAGCTGGTTTTTCGCCTATGGAATCCAGACGGTAACGTTTGCCTGGCTGGTGACTATCGTACTGCACGAGTCCCCGGGCAGGGTTGGCTTCGCGCAAATGTGTTTTCTTGCGCCGGCCATTGTCCTCATGCTGGTGGGCGGTAGCCTCGCAGATCAATATGGAGGTCGCCGGATCGCATTTTACGCTCAGCTCGCCGCTGCTTCGGCTCCAATCTTTCTCACCGTCATGATTGTTACGGATCATTTCAGCTACGCAACTATGATTGTCTTCGCCATCATCATGGGTTGTGCGCAGTCCCTGGTGACACCTGCGCGAGATGGTCTGCTGGCCCTGGTTGCCGATGGCCGCATACAAAGAAAAGTCGTACAGGCGAGCATGGTTCAATTTGGTGTTCAGATGCTAGGTTTCATTACCGCGTCTTTCGCTGATCAGACTGGGGCGGTATTCATTCTACTGGTGCAGGCTGGCGCCTTGCTCCTGGGCGCGGTCGCGTTCTATAACCTGGATGTTCCGTTCCACCCTCCTGCGACTCCCAAAAACAATAATATTTTCGAACAAATTAGAACCTCAATTGTCGAGGGTTTTCACAGCGTAAAAGCATCGCCGCCCATGCGCATGGTGGTCCTGCAGAACTGTGCAATGGGTACTTTCTTCATGGGTTCATACCTGGTCACCCTGCCCATACTCGTGAGGGAACTTTATGACGGGTCATCACAGGAATTGTCATTAATGAATGCAGGCAATGCCCTGGGCCTGGTAATTACCATATTCCTGCTGCTGAAATTCGGCGATATTATCAGGCAGGGACGGGCATTGTTGCTGGCACAAGGGATCGGCGCATTCGCGCTGGCGTCTGCAGGTTCCGGTTTGGGTCTTTATGCGCTGATATTATCTGTTTTTTGCTGGGGACTCTGTGGTGGAATTGCCATGACCATGTCAAGGACGATCATGCAGGAACAGGCCCCGGAAGATCAGAGAGCCAGAATGATGGCCTTTTACGCATTTTCATTTATGGGCTCGGGCCCAATCGGTGCGATTTTCAGCGGGTTTCTGGTTGAATGGTACGGTCCGGTCGTGGCGCTGACAATCGCTTCCATGCTGATGTTTCTGGTGGTGGTGATCGTGGGTCTGACATCGCAGCTCTGGAATATGGGGAAACAGGAGGCCGGTGTAGCCTATAAATACAATCAATGATTTCACTTAAAGAATTTGTCGAGAGCTGTCCTCGTTTATTAGTGATAACCGGAGCGGGATGCAGCAGCTCTTCAGGAATCCCAACCTACCGGGGCATCAATGGCGCCTGGCTGAGAAGCACGCCAATACAACACCAGGATTTTCTGCGCCAGTCTTCCAGCCGCCAACGCTATTGGGCAAGGAGTTTTGTCGGCTGGCCTGCGGTGGCCAGGGCGAAACCAAACGCCGCGCACCGCCACCTGGTGCAACTGGAATCTCTCGGTATCGTCAAACTTCTGGTGACACAGAATATCGACCGGCTGCACCAATTCGCTGGTCATAAAAACGTCATTGACCTTCACGGCAGGCTGGACCAGGTTATTTGTCTTTCATGTGGTCACATCGGCTCGAGAGCCGTCATGCAGGAACGGTTGATAGATCTTAATCCCTGCTTAAGCGAGAGAAACAACTCCTTGGACGGAGAAGGCGACCTGGCTCCCGACGGTGATGCGCCCGTCGAGGAAGCGATAATTGCAACGCTGAAAGTCCCATACTGCGAAAAGTGCGACGGTATTCTGAAACCCAATGTTGTATTTTTTGGTGGGACCGTCAAGAAAGAAGTCGTGCATCACATTTACCAACAACTTGATGAAGTCGATGGACTGCTGGCAGTGGGCACTTCACTCAGGGTGTTTTCTGGCTACCGCTTCTGCAAGCGCGCTCACGAACTCGGGAAACCCATCGCCAGTATTAATCCCGGCAAGACCCGGGCAGACGGAATGTTAAGCTTGAAAGTCAGCGAGGACTGCGGTGCTGCTTTGGGTCAGTGGGTAGATTCCATCAGCTGAAGCTATCCTTGACCGGCGTCGGCGAACTCTGTGACCGAGTCACCCGCAATGCGGGAGTGGTACATCACCCTTGGCTCTCTCATGTCCCAAGGATAGCCTCGATGAAGTAGACATCGATTATCCCACAGGACTGCATCACCTACCTCCCAGGTGTGCTGATACACTCGCGGCGCACGGCAGGCACTTTCAACAAGACCCTGAAGCAACTGTTCGGAATCGTCGGGCTCCATCCCCGGTATGCCGTACGCATGGCGTCCGATGAGGAGTGAAGGCCGACCTGTTTCAGGATGTTTTTTTACCAGGGGTCGCAGAGGCGGGTCTTGATCGAAAAACCCGTAGCCTTTGTAGGAACTGCCCTCAGCGGGTTTGTGTCCCGCCTTCGCCTGGCTGTAATAGAGTGAGTGGTAGGCAGAAAGTCCGCTGATGCGGTCTTTCATGTGTTGAGTCAGGTCGTCATAAGCGGCTCTCATATCCGCCCAGCCGGTTTCTCCTCCGCCAGGTGATACAACATGCGCAGTGAATACGGCGCCTTTGGCCTGAACTGGCATATAGGTGCTGTCACAGTGCCAGCCCATATTGCCCTTTAACACCTTCAGCACGTCGTCTTTGCCGTTGTCGTCACGAACTGATCCATCTGCCCGTACATTGCTTATTGGTGCAAGATCAAATTCGAGATCACCAAACCGCCTGGCAAACTCGACCTGTTCTTCATTACTGAGATGCTGCCCTGGAAAAATCAGTAAAGCGTACTCGAGCCACGTGGCATATAGCTCAGCGAACGAGGTATCGTCAATGTCCGTGAGGTCGATATCGGTCACCACCGCCCCAAAGGTCGCCTCAAGCGGAGCAACTTCGAACGACATTTTCCCGGTAAACTTCGGCCTGGTCGTCATGTTTTTACCCTTTTGATTTGTCTAGATTACTCTGGTCAACATTACTTCTAAAGAGGTGAGTTCAATTCCCAGTTTATCGGCGACCGCTAACGCATCTATGTCATCGTCATGGTCCAGCAAATCAATTAAATCTTCTGTTACCGGTGGCGACGACATTACAATTTCAAATACCCGGCCTAACCATTTTCCGAAAGCAACAGGTAAAGACAGCACCAAGGGCTGCCTGCCAATCATTTGCCCAACTCGCTTAATCAGCTGCCTCCTTGACAAGGATTCCGGTCCGGCAAGTTCCAGAACTTTATCTTCCACAGGATTCTCGACCAGTGCACAAATGGCGCTGACCAGATCAGCCGCATAAATGGGTTGCTCAATACTGGCTGCCCTGAACGTAAAGGCGATTCTGCTTTTAGCCTTTTCTCGCAATGACCTCGATGCGAAATCATTTTCTCCAAGCACCATCGGCACTCTTAGAATGGTTACAGGCACTGGCCCCTGAAGGAGTATATTTTCAGAAACACCCCGGGATGCGAGGCAGCCATTGGCTGACTCGGCGTTGCTGCCGAGAATACTTAGCGCAACAATCTGCTTGAGTCCTGCTTTCTCGGCCGCCAGCGCCAGCGCCGCACAAGGTAGCTCGTGCGCCTGCTTGTAGGTATTTTTATCAGTTTCCTTGATGATTCCGACCAGATGCACGGCGCAATCACAATCCCGCGCGGCGACTGCCAGCGCATCGCCATCCGCATAATCAACAATCAGTGACTGACACCTGAAACCGGACAGAATTTTTAGAGCCTTTGGTGAACGTACAACCGCGACAACTTCGTGGTCGTCCGCCAATCGTCCGAGCAAACGCCTACCCAGATGCCCATTGGCTCCCGTAACAAGTATTCTCAACCGAGATGTCCCTGATCTGCTGCTAATTGTGGCAAGAAATCCAACTGCCCTTTATTATGGATGAAATAACCAATCAATGCGTCAATCCATTAAAAACATCACGCTGCCAAATCTACTGAGCTGTTCCAGGTATTTCCTGGCGTTCCCGATGGCATATCTCGTCCTGTCTAGGTCCTGGTTACTCGCTGCGATCGTGTTATGGATTACTATCGGCACCGACATCTTTGATGGTTACATCGCCAGGGTACGGAACCAGACCACAGCGCTGGGTGGTTTGCTGGATCACTCCAGCGATGCTTTTTTCATCGCAATACTGCTGTTTGCGCTTGCGCAACAAGCATTGGTGACCGTCGTCCTGCCCTGTCTCGTCATTGCCGCTTTCCTGCAATACGCATTTGACTCACGTGTCCTCTCGGGAAGACCCCTTAGAACCAGCAACCTCGGGCGATACAATGGTATCAGCTATTTCGTGCTTGGCGGTTTTCCTGTGATGCAACATGCACTTCAAATCACTATTATTCCCGACAGCTATTTCCCATGGATTGCATGGGGTCTAGTCCTCAGTACCGCTATCTCAATGCTCGACCGGCTAATCACCCTGATTAAATCAGATCGGTCAAACTCGACTTTCGATGAATAGCTCCTTGTTGGCCTTGGGCAGGAAGACCAGTCCGATTACCGCATTAAAGGAAACAAAAAATGTGTGCATGACGAGGGAAAATGCTCCAACTTCTGGAAACGAAGGGAAAAGTACAGTCCAAAGCAGCAATGCACCAGCATGAAACGGCAAAGGCAACGCTGCAGCAATAAAAATAACAGGCAGGAACGCCATCATCTGGCCAAAGCCGACATCAACACTAAAAAGATCCAGCGCAAGTGTATAGACCACCACCGCACCAAGTAGATTGGGCGCCTTGCATAACAACACCAGAACATAGTCAGTCAGCCTTGCCTGCCTCAACGCATGAAATATCTGTTTATCGCGCAGGGTAGATTTTTTAAAAACCGAACCGTTGAAATAGAGAATGTGGAAGGGAAAATAGAGGAACGCAACCAGGTATACGCTGCCTAGAATAGAGGTCAGAGGTAACAGGCTGGATGCTTCAACGATCAGATCGTAGTAAAAAAAGACGCCTATGGCGGAAAAAATAAGCAGCTGGTATATCTCCACAATGCCCAGCAGGATCATACTGGACACAGCTTGCCAGACAGGAACCTTGTAGCGTTGTAACAGGTACAAGGACATCGCCCCTTTACCGACCTGTTCATTCACCAGCGAAAGAATATAGGCACTGGCGCGAATAGGCAGGATATTGGCCAGCTTGATTTCAGATGTATTAAACCACTTGATTACCCGCCAGGTAGCATGGGCATCCACGAGAAAAAAAACAATTGAGTAGGGAATCATCAACATTAACCAGTGAAGCCAGTCCGCTCCCTGGAAAAAGTTTACAAGGTACTCTACTGCGGTAACACCCTCACGTTGAGCTGCCTTTTCTGTCCTGTTGTAGACAAGATAGAAGCAGCCCATCGCCATCGCCCAGGTGGTAATACGAAAAACGATTGCCCTGGGCTTGTTCACCGGCTTTTGATTCAAGGCAACTTCAGGTTCGATAGATTCACACCGGATCGTGACGGACACAATTACGTCCATCGTTTTTTGCTTCATACAGACGCCGATCCGTGGCTTCAACGAGTTCTTCAGCGTTGTTATAAGTTGTATCCCCGCTCCACCATGAGACGCCCAGGCTGATCGTAACTTTCAGGTCTGTTCCGTCATAGGTGAAGATATGCTCTTCTACTTCACCGCGTACACGTTCTGCCAGGGCAATAGCCGCCTCCAAAGGTGCCCCGCGAAGCAGAAAGATAAATTCTTCTCCGCCGTATCGAGCAAATACATCGTATCCCCGGGCATCCTTCTCAACTAACTGGGCAAGGTCCCTGAGGACGAAATCACCCGCCGGATGACCCCAGGTATCATTGACTTGCTTGAAATGATCGATGTCGAGCAGGATAAGCGCCAATCCGACAGAATTACGACGGTTAAAGTCGAACTCCTTCTCCAGGGTCTCACTAAAATAACGTTTGTTGTACACCCGAGTCAGGCCATCCTTGATCGCCATGTTCCGCAGCAGCATATGGTATTGAGTATCGTCTTCATCCTGATAACTGAATTTAAATACTACGTTACCCAGGGTGACCTTATCCCCCTCTCTAAGCTTCGTCGGCTCTTTTATTTCGTCCCTGTTGACCCAACATCCATTGGTGCTGCCAAGGTCCGAGACATAATATCCATCGGTCCGGCGAACGATCATTGCATGCTTGCGGCTCATACTGATATCAGATACAACAAGTTCCACATCGTCGCTGCGACCGATCATCGTGACCTCATTTTTTAACTTGTAGACCTGTCCAATAAAATCGCCCTTGATCATAATCAGGCAGGGCTGTTTGACGCAGCTATTTTCTTCTTCGGGTACCGCCGGACCTTCTATGTATTCTGTGCTGTCAGACACTTCCATAATTCTGCGAGAGGAAAATGATGTGTAAAGTATAACACTGTCACGCGGCTGCACTCATCAGGTGACTGATTTGGACTGAACGATCTAGGCCTCCAAACTAACGCCCAAACCTTCGTTCCCGCTGCTGAAATACTCTGATGGCCCGCCAGAAATCTATCATTCGGAAAGCAGGCCAATAAACCTCGGTGAAGTACAGTTCCGAATATGCGCTTTGCCAGAGCAGGAAACCCGAAAGACGCTCTTCACCGGAAGTCCTGATAATCAGGTCCGGGTCCCTAATCCCCTCCGTGTACAGGTATTTGCCGAACAACTGTTCGTCAATCGCATTAATGTCCAGTTCACCCTGCCTGACTTCTTCTGCAATTTTCTTAACCGCATCGATAATTTCCGCCCGGCCACCATAGCTGATGGCAATGTTGAGCAGAAACCGGTCATGGTCACAGGTCAAGGCCTCGACCTTTTCAATTTCTTCATTCATCTCGGCAGAAAGGTTTTCCTTTCTGCCGATGACCTTGATCCTGACTTTCTCGGACTTGATTACCGGGTCAACCTGAAATTCCCGCAACTTGCGCAAAATCAAGTCCATGAGGTATTCGATTTCATCGTCACTGCGGTTGTAATTTTCAGTGGAGAATCCATACAAGGTGATGATTTTTATGTCCAGGCGCCAGCACCAGCGAAGAAAATCTTCAAGCTTCTCCGATCCCGCCGTATGCCCCTCGTTCTGGGCCAACCCCATGCCCTTTGCAAAACGGCGATTGCCATCAACAATCAGACCTATGTGATGGGGCCTGGGTCCAGTTTTGATCTGCGCCCACAACAACGGTTCATACAAACGATACAAGAAGTTCGGTATTTTCATCTACAACAGTTTTCCACAAACATAGAGTGCAGGCGCATACGTTATTGTTATTCTTACGACCACAGGGTGAATGGAGTGCAGCATAGCACTTCAAACTTCAAGTGGACCATAGCAGCCTTCAGAGATCGTTTCCCCATTCATCCAGAAAGGTCAGCTTGCTCACGGGCCGCCTTGAGATTGGCCCATGCCCCCTGAGCACCGGGTACCCGATAGGGACATGGGCACAGGTTCCCCACTGGGCCGGTATATCGAGCAACTGCCTGACCTCCTCTTCCCGGAAACACAGTAACGTGGTCAATACGCAGCCAAGCCCCTCCGCCCGGCACGCGAGCATCACATTCTGCACTGCCGTGTACACGGATCCGCCACCGACCACCGATGGCCTGTCCAGATTTGCATCGGTGATCGCCATGCTGCTGGCATTGAAGCAAAATACCAGCAGTGCCGGGACCTGGCCCAGGTGGTTCGCCAGGTAGTCCCCGGCCTTGAGCATTTTTTGAGGCGCGTCCCGCGCGTCTTCCGACATCTTGTCCAACCTCGCACGCATGTCAGATGTATATTTGTGCCATTCTGCATGATACCAGCCCTGTATCTGCTGTAGTTTCCCTGGGTCCTTCACCACCACAATCCTGAACGGTTGTACGTTACCTCCCGTGGGAGCCCATGCCGCTGCCTGCAGGACCCTTTGCAGCACTTCATCCGGGATGGGATCAGGTCTCAATCGCCGCACCGCCCGCAGAGTGCTCATTGCTTCATACAGTTCTACCATATCGCTACCCCACCTCCATCCGGATCAGGCGGCAGACTTCTGAAACCATTTCGATTTCAGTTTCGTCATTGACCGCACAAGGCCTGATGTTCAATACACAAGCGCCATTTTTAACATAGGGGACAAGAAATTCCGCAACCTCTTCCGGGTTGCCACAGGGGCTGTATTTTTCGAATGCCTCAAAAGGCAAGTGGTACATGGCCTGCATTTCCTTTGCCACGAGTTCCCGCGCCTTTGACTTATCGTTATCAAGACCCACCCACATTTGCATGCCATGGGTCCAGGCCTCGACCTGACGATCCAGTTTTTCAGCCATTACATCCACTTCGGCAATGGCTTGCGCAAAACGTCGGGGAGAACACCACACGCCCAGCCATCCATCTCCATAGCGCGCGGTCCTTTTAATCGCGGCATTGGATCGGCCACCAATAATGATAGGAATCGCGGGTT
Source organism: Pseudomonadota bacterium (assembly GCA_022571415.1). Lineage (GTDB taxonomy): Bacteria > Pseudomonadota > Gammaproteobacteria > Pseudomonadales > Azotimanducaceae. Next base: position 31,026 of record JACZXW010000010.1, on the reverse strand, counting down.
TGGGCGCAGGCCTGATCAGTGCATCCTCGAATTTAAAAAACTCACATTCATAACTGAATGGCTCGCCCGTCAGCAACCGCCGCAGCACATGCAAACAATCGTTGGTCCTGCGGCCGCGAGTTGAAGGGTCAGTGCCGCAGATTTCCATTTCATGACGATCTTCTCCACCCACACCAACACCCATGATGATCCGACCAGGGGCAGACATACTGAGAGACGCAAGCTGTCTCGCAACCGGTACCGGGTGACGAAGGGCAAGCAGGTAAACACCAATGAAGATCGTAATAGACGGATTCAATGCTGCCAGAGTCGCCGCGTTAATCAATCCGTCCATTCCAAGACCATTATGGAAACTCACATGATCCGCGATAAAAAGATGGTCAATACGGGACTCTGCAACCTGGTCCACCAATGATTGCCTCCGCTTGTAGTCCCCCGACATCATTGCCGGAGAGCCAATCGTACCAATCTTTAATTCAGTCATATTTCACCCTTACAACTTGTTGCCTCTATAGAAGAGACCCTGGTGACAACCCCAACGCGACACGACCCGCCACCTCGTACACGGGCGTGGCGACCATGATGTGCTGGGTCGTGACATGCACATCACGAAAACACTGCTGCAGGGGGCTATCCTCGTAGACCGAAGTGCCACCACCTGCCTGGTATAAACGATCCACGGCAGCCACAGACTTATGTGTTGCATTGATGGCAGCCAAGCGTAAATTCGCCTTGATTTCGGTACTGAGCCTTTCCCCGGACTCCGCTACCAGCCATGCTTCGTCAATAACTTCTTTGATAAAAGATTCGGCCGATCTGAGATCCGCAATCGATCTCGCTACATCAGCCTGTACCGAATGTCTTTCAATCAGCGTCTTTCTGGAGCCGGTAGGTTTCTTCACTCCAGCCAGATCCTTAAAAGCCTCAAGCGCGTGATAACCAACTCCCAGACTCACCGCCGAGACACCGAGCGCAAGCAAACCCAACATTGGAAACTGATAGAGAGGTCTTTTTATTCGCGCCCTGCCACCGAGAATGACAGTGCGGCCTTCAGGTACAAACTGCCCTTTGACATTAAAGTGATGGCTACCGGTACCTCGCAGCCCGGCAGCATACCAGGTATCTTCAATTTGTACTTCCGAGGCTTTAAAAAGCATCAGGTGGATATCCGGTGCTCCCTTGTCGTTGAAGAGCTGTTCACTGTTTTCAAATATAAAACTGCCGCCACATATCCAGTCAGCGTTCTGGCAGCCACTTGCAAACGGCCAGCGTCCTGTCACCCGATACCCGCCATCTACCTTATCCGCCTTACCCAGCGGCGCAGTCACACCAACCGTCAATGATCCGGGATGTGTTCCATATATCTCGCGGGCAAAGTTTTCGGGCAGGGAAGCGGACAGCAGTCCCGTGGTCGCGCCGATCATGACATTCCACCCGGCAGAGCCATCCCCGGATGCAATGATTTTGATCACTTCGATCAGGGTTCTCGGATGGACTTCGAAGCCGCCGTACTCATGCGGCACAAGCATGTGGAAAAAGCCGGCCTGGGCAAACTGACGTGCTATCTCAACCGGTAAACGCCTGTTCTGTTCAAAATCCCGGGAATGCTCGGGCAATCGATCCGACCAATGCCTCGCCTGATCGATTAGGTGTTGTACAGATACCAACGAAAGAGCCCCGTTTTTCACAATGGCTCGATCATAACGACTTAATCGCTACCGGGAAACTCCTAGTCGGACGCCACTAGAATTAGTTGAGTACCCGGTATCCCCGGCCTCGAAGACAGTTTTTGACGATGCGGGCCTTTTCTTCACTGCTGTCAATCATCTTGTCAGTCGCACCATAGACAGCCCCCACCGCGGCGCCCTCAGCCAGGTCGGTTGAACGTCTTCCCCCGGTTGCGCCGATAAGTCCACCAACGGCAGCACCAACCGCGGCTCCTTTTGCCATCTCTTCGCCGACAGGCACCTGCCGTTTGTACTCTCGGCACTCCGCCAAGTCTGTTTCGTATCGGACCTGATCAATGCCGCGCCTGTCAACTACCACCCGGTCAGTGGTACAGGAGGCCAAACCCATGAGCAACAGACAGCCTTGAACTATTCTGGTCGTTATAAGGGTTATTCGCATCTGCTTTTCACCTTATCTGTGTTTATCAAGCATACCCGCATCAAACTGAACCGGAGATGAATCCTGGAACACTTCCCTAGCCTCGATGAAGTCGTCGCTTACTCCGATAGGGAAATACATCCATCACGGCCTGGTTCCTGACGCTGTTTTGAACGCTCCGCCAATATTCTGGGTCAAAAATATCTGCATGGTGTTCATTGAAAATAGACCGCAGTCGCTTGGAATTGAACAAGAAAGTACCAAATTCTTCCGGGAAAACATCATTTGGAGCAACGCTGTACCAGGGTTCAGCGGCAAGTTCATCCTCCGGATATCTTGCCTCGGGAATCACCCGAAAATTTACCTCTGTCAGGTAACAGATTTCGTCATAATCATAAAACACAACCCGTCCATGTCGCGTGACCCCAAAGTTTTTTAACAACATGTCACCGGGGAAAATGTTTGCGGCTGCCAGTTGTTTAATCGCATTGCCATAATCATCCAACACCTGTGTCAATTCCAATTCATTGCAGTGTTCAATGTAGATATTCAGCGGCGTCATGGAACGCTCAGTATATAGATGACTGATAACAACGTGTTCCTCCGTTAATGTTATGGAAGATGGTGCAACGCTAATTAATTCATCTATCAGTTCCCTGGAAAAGCGATGCTTTGGGAAAACAAAATTCATGAACTCCTGGGTGTCCGCCATTCTTCCTACTCGGTCATGGGTTTTCACAAGATAATATGCATCCTTTACCTGGTTGCGTGTTATTTTCTTGATAGGCGAAAATTTATCCCTGATGACCTTGAAAACTACCTCGTAGGATGGAAGCGTGAACACTGTCATCACCAGCCCCTTGATCCCTTTCGCGATAACAAACTGGTCATCCGAATTTTCCAGATGCTCAACAAACCCACGGAAAAATTCAGTCTTACCGTGCTTGTAGAACCCTAGGGATGTAAACAATTCCCAACGCTTTTTGTTCGGCAGGATTTCATGCAAAAACTTAACCATATCGCCAGGATGTTTTACATGAACCATGAAATAGGACCGCGTAAAACTGAAAATCATGGACAGATCATTCTCGTTCCATATCACAGAATCTATGTACAATTCCTTTTTTTTCCCTTGGCCGGGCGCCTCTCGGCCGGGCACCCCTCGGCCGGGCACCCCTCGGCCGGGAACATCGTGTTGTATGGCGATAGCGAGTGGGCATTGATGTTCGCCTATGGTCAAGCGACCGATCAGGTAAGCCCCCTTATTGCGATAAAAAACTGATTGCAACATTTCACATTCAATCACCCGGGGCTTGCGCAATATCGGCATGTACGATTCCATCACGCTGGTCATATTGGTGATATCTCTTTCAAGGTTGCTGTATGGCGTATCAAAATGAAAGCTCGCCAGAATACTTCGAATCAACTCCCCGAGGTCCGTGTGGGGTCCGATGCGCTGCGTTATTGCGGCATAGTCGCCCGGATAGGTTTCTGCCGGAGCGAGGACAAATGCCAGATCGTTATTCAGTTGATCTCGACCTGCCAGCTTACGGAATATCGTGTTGTAACCCGTTTCTGCAAGTTCAGCGTCGTCCCGCCCACTGATCATTTCGATATATTGCCGTTTTGCCCGTTGCCACTCTCCTGTGGTCAGCCTCGACGCCCTGTAGTCTGATACCAACCTATCAGTGACGCCATCAGCGAAGTCGTCATAAAGCTGAATTCGAGCCGCTGACGCCTGCTGCACGGCATGCCAGTTACCCGTTTGGAAACGATCCCGGGCACCCTCGGTAATTTCGCGAAATCCCGCGCGATACCGATCAAACCCAAGTAAAATGATGGATGCAATCTCTGCGCTGACATCATTCATATGTTGGTCCGCGACCCGGTTGCCGCTTCGTTGCCGTGATATTTACGATTATTTCCTCCATGGACGGTTGCACCTTTGCCAACCATTCATATAATGGTCGGACCAAATTGGTCTGACCATATTGGCTAGTCCAATTTGGCGGATCATGATAACCAGGCCATAGGCATAGCATGAACGGTTCCAAAGCAGAAGAAATTACGGGTATTTTGCGCGAGGAAATCCTTCGAGGCCAGTATCGAGCGGGTGAAAGACTGCCTTCAGAGCGAGACCTGGCTGCCAGGTTCGAGGCTAATCGCGGTGTGGTGAGGGAAGCCATAAAAAAACTCGAGCAACTGGGGATAGTTGACGTGAAACCGGGCGGGGTACGCATCGTACCTGTTGAAGACGCTACCCTCGAAGTGCTCGGCCATATGATGGACCTGGCCGAAATACCTAGCCCAACGCTGGTGATGCAGCTGTTTGAGGTAATTGGGGCGATTATGTCCTTGTCCGTCACATCAGCGATTAAAAATGCAACACCCGAGCAAATTAAGCAGTTGCGAGGCATCGTCAAGAATCTGATCAATTGCATCGACCAGCACGAGGAATATTACACCGGGTGGCAGTCCCTGGCTGCCTGCTTTAGTGAAATAAATCAGAACCTGGTGTTGCGACTGATATTTAACGGACTTAAGACACAGTTCGTGGAACGGCTGCGGAATACCGGTTTGCATCCGAATATCGATAAACAGCAAGACCTTAAATACCTGCATATGATTGATATCGCATTTGAAGACCGTGACCACCTGGCTGCCAGCAGTGCCATCAGTGGACACTTTCAACTGCTTCAGGACAGCATTGTTGTCGCCCTTGAGCAATTACAGGATACAGGGGTCAGGGGTGCTTCCCATGCCTAATGCAGCAATGAAGAGCGTGATGACAGTTGGCATTATATTTTTCGCCATAATCATCGCTTACGGTCTTCTCGCCACCGCGCCACAACCCGAGCAGATAGAGCCGGAGGAAGTCGCAACCGCCATCAGGGTAATTAGAATTAAGAAGCAGAGCATTCAATTAGAGGTGCTTTCCCAGGGCAATGTACTGCCACGAATCCAGAGTGAACTGATTCCCGAAGTCAGCGGCCGTGTTAAATGGATGTCACCAAAACTGGTTTCCGGTGGCTACTTTGACAAAGATGAAATATTACTCAGTATCGATGATCGCGACTATCGTTCTTCGGTAGCGCGTCACCAGGCTCGTGTTACCCGCGCTAAAGCAGAAGATGAACACGCAAGGTTTGAACTCCGGAGGATGCAGGAACTGGTCAAAAACAAACTCACCAGCCAGTCCAGTCTGGAAAATGCGCTAAGGAATGAACGTGTTGCGCAGGCAACCCTGGTGGAAGCAAGGATTTCACTTGAGCAGGCCCAGAGAGATCTGTGGAGGACCGAGATCCGCGCTCCCTATGAGGGCCTGGTCAGGACCGAAAGAGTCGACCTCGGACAATTTATAACCAGAGGACAATCAGTTGCCTCAATCTATGCCAGCGATTCAGTTGAGGTGCGTCTTCCTCTGGCTGACCGGCAGCTTGCCTATCTCGATCTACCCTTAGGATACCGCGGAGAACTGACTGACGCTTTATCACCGGAAGTTGTTCTTTCCACAACTTACGGCGGTCAACGTTATGAGTGGATTGGCAAACTGGTCCGCACCGAGGCGGAGATCGATTCCAAAAGTCGGATGATCAATGCGATCGTCAGGGTCGATAACAAATTCGACGACGGCCATCCACCCTTACCCATCGGTCTGTTTGTTGCAGCTTCGATTAAGGGGCGGACAGTGGATAACATTGTGTCACTGCCAAGGGCAGCCCTGCGCAATCAGAATCAGGTGTTGATCGTAGACAAGAACAACCGGCTCCGATACAGATCAGTGGAGGTCATGCGATTCGAAAAGGACAAGGTCATTATTAGCGCCGGACTGGAAGATGGAGAAGTCGTCAGTATTTCCCCCATCCAGACGGTTGTTGACGGCATGCGGGTTGAGCCGGTCTTCGCTGACCAGGGCGATTCCTGATCGGGAAATTCACAGATGCTAAAAATCATAACCTGGTTTGTAGACAACCCTATCGCCGCCAATCTGATGATGATGATCTTTCTGGCCGGTGGCGCTATTTCACTGCTGACCATGCACAAGGAAGAATTCCCCAACATCGAACCTGGAATTGTTCTTGTCCGTGTTCCCTACCTGGGTGCTGCACCGGAGGAAGTTGAACAAGCCGTGTGCATTCGTCTGGAGGAAGCCATCGAGGGAGTCGAAGGTATCGATCGCATGCAGAGCATTGCCAATGAAGGTATGTGTACAGTAACGCTTGAACTGTTTTCTGATACCGATATCACCAAGGCGTTAAATGACATCAAAGGAAAAGTCGATTCAATTTCCACATTCCCCGCTGAGACAGAAAAACCAATTGTTTCATCAATGCAATTCCGTGGCCAGACCATTATGGTTGCACTCTCAGGAAAAACTGATGAAGCAACTTTGAAGTTGCTGGCTGATGAAATTCGCGATGAAATCTCGTCCCTGGACGGTATATCCCAGGTTACGGTCAACTATGCAAGACCCTGGGAAATCTCCATTGAGGTCAGTGAACAGGTCCTGCGCCAGTACAATCTCACCATATCATCCATTGCGAACGCTATCCGACGTTCATCCCTTGACCTGCCAGGCGGTTCGATCAAAACCCAGGGAGGAGAAGTCTTACTGCGAAGCAAGGGGCAAGTCTATCGCGGATATGAATACGAGGATATCGTCGTGTTAACCCAGGCTGACGGTTCCAACTTGACCCTGGGCGAGATAGCCACCGTTCGCGATGCCTTCGAGGAAGGTTACCTGCGGGCCAAATTTGACGGCGAACGTGCCGTCATGGTGACCGTATACCGTGTAGGTGACGAAGATACCATCACTTCCGCAGAAGCGGTGAAGAAATACATCGAGTTGAAAAAGCCCTATCTGCCAAAAGGCATTAAGGTCACCGTCTGGATCGATGAATCCATTTCACTGAACCGCCGGATCACTGCCCTGACAAAAAATGCCTGGGCAGGTCTAGCACTGGTGTTGATGATTCTGAGTTTATTCCTCAGGTTTAAAGTCGCCATGTGGGTTGCCGCTGGTATTCCTATCGCCATATTTGGGGCGATATGGATGTTCCCGGTTGCCGGGATAAACATCAGTTCACTCAGCGTGCTCGCCTTTATTCTGGTATTGGGTATCGTCGTTGATGACGCTATTGTTATTGGCGAACGCGTTTACAGCCACGAATCAGTGGACACTACTCATCGCGAAGCCGCGATAAACGGTACCCACGAAGTCGTTGTGCCTGTGGTTTTTGGTGTATTTACCACCATGGCGGCTTTCCTGCCTATACTCCTGATTGAAGGCCGCATGGGTGCTTTCTTCTCCATCATCGGTTGGGTCGTTGTCATCTGCCTTGTGTTCAGCCTTCTGGAGTGCCTGCTGATTTTACCCTCGCACCTGGCACATCGAAAAACGGAAAATTACCTGTTTAGTGAAACCCGCTTTATCAAAGGATGGATCAGGTTCCAGGGATTTTTTTCCGACGGCCTGCAAACGATCGCCCAGGATGTATATAAACCGTTCCTGATTAAAACGTTGGAATGGCGCTGGGTTACCTGGGCGATTGGCACTGCAGTCCTTATTATTGCCCTTGCATTGATTGCGAGCGGCAGGGTTGTGTTTCAGTTCTTCCCTGCCATCGAAGGTGACCGGGTGTACGCAACCCTGACCATGCCGAACGGCATTAACGTGGAACTGACGGAACAAGGCGCAAAATTAATTGAACTTTCTGCCTTGCAACTGCGGGATGAAATCGACCGGGACCTGGGCTATCCGGCAGGTAAACATTCGATCAGGCACATACTCGCGTCCATTGGCGTTAAGGCCGCTAGAAGTATCGGTCCACCAATAAGGACTTCCGGCGGTAGTCACCTCGCTGAAGTTGTCATCGATCTCGTCCCCATTGAGGAAAGACCTGGCTGGAATGCGACCCGTATCGCCGATCGCTGGCGCGAAATAACAGGCCATATACCCGATGCAATAGAATTGCAATTCAACGCCAATACTTTTAGCGCAGGCGATCCAATTTCACTGCGGTTAAGGGGCCGGGATGTTGACCAGCTACGGGCTGCAGCCGAGCATTTAAGAGTCGAACTAAGTCGCTACCCTGGCGTATTGGATTTATCCGATTCGTTTCGCGCGGGCAAACAGGAAATCAAACTCAACATATTGCCTGAAGCCAAGTCTCTTGGTCTGACTCTGAACGATCTTGCAAGGCAGGTGCGCCAGGCTTTTTACGGCGAAGAAGCCCAGCGTATTCAGCGCGGCGCCGATGATGTTCGTGTCATGGTGCGTTATCCTGAGGATGAAAGACGATCACTGGGCAATCTTGAAGATATGCGCATACGCACATCTGACGGCACTGAAGTCCCATTTTCCAGCGTTGCCCAGGTGAGCTACGGCACCGGTTATTCATCAATCCGCCGGGAAGACCAGCAGCGTGTCGTGACCGTCCGAGGCGATATTGATCGTTCCCTGGTGACTCCCGAGGAAGTCATCGCAGACGTTGAGAAAGCAATCTGCGAAGAAGGGACAAGTTTCAATGATCGTAAGAATCCCTGTGCTAATTCCCTGTTCCCCGGTGTGAAATATTCAAAGAGTGGTGAGCAGCAGGAGCGTGACAAGGCAATGGGCAGTATCGTCGCTACGGTTCCCATCGCCATGATGATTATTTTTGCCTTGCTCGCTATTCCACTGAAGTCTTACCTGCAACCCCTGGTGATTATGAGCGTTATCCCTTTTGGCGCCGTGGGTGCTATCGTCGGTCACATGATAATGGGATGGAACCTGATCTTCTTCTCCATGCTGGGTATCATCGCGCTTTCGGGTGTGGTGGTGAATGCCTCCCTGGTGTTGGTCCATTATATCAACCGACAGCGACGTCAAGGCGTCTCGGTATTTGAAGCTGTCACCATGGCAGGAGTGGTACGCTTTCGCCCGATCGTTCTGACATCAGTAACGACATTTGTGGGTCTGATCCCGTTAATGATGAACAAGGATCCGGAAACCTTTATGTTTATCCCCATGGCTATATCACTGGCATTTGGCGTGCTGTTCGCCACGGTAATTACTCTGTTCCTGGTGCCGAGCCTGTACCTGATGCTGGAAGATTGGCTGCGATTCTGGGGTCTTGACGAAGAGCTAGATCCTGCCCTCGCTGCACATCATCCAGTGGCCGAAGGACCAGTTTCTTAGCCTGTGGTAACCACAACGAAACCCGACAACTTGCTGTCTTTAGCGACTAGTTATAACCTTCTAAGTCCAGAGAAATTCTATTCTCAAATTCCACGAGGAGGAATGAAATGCCCCTAAGAATCGGAGATGAAGCGCCAGATTTTACGGCGAATACCACAGAGGGAGAAATCAGTTTCCACGATTGGGTTGGCGACGGATGGGTAATCCTGTTTTCTCACCCCAAGGACTTTACCCCTGTCTGCACCACAGAACTGGGTTACCTGGCTGGGCTGAAGGGGGAGTTCGAGAAGAGAAACTGCAAAATCATGGGGTTATCCATTGATCCCGTCGAAGATCACATCGAATGGATGAAGGATATTGAAGAAACCCAGGGTAACGCAGTCACTTATCCCCTGATTGGAGACAATGATCTTAACGTCGCAAAGCTATACGACATGATTCATCCAAATGCCTCAGGTGATCAGAACAGGACAGCGGTGGACAACGCAACCATTAGAAGTGTCTTTCTGATTGGCCCTGATAAAAAAATCAAGGCGATGATCACCTACCCCATGAGTACCGGGCGAAACTTTGATGAAGTTTTGCGTGTTCTTGATTCCTGCCAGTTAACGGCCAGGCACAAGGTTGCAACGCCGGTTAACTGGAAACAGGGTGAAGACGTTATCATCGTTCCTGCAGTATCTGACGAAGACGCAAAAGAGAAATACCCCGACGGCTGGGATGCACCCAAACCCTATCTGCGCATAGTCCCGCAACCCAGCGATTAGAGTTATCCAGCTCCATCACCTGCACCCAGGAATTGACGGATCGCTGCGTTAAGTCTGTCTGGCTGATCGTAATGAATCATGTGACCGGCGCCCTTAATGACCTGATGCTCTGCCCGTGGGAACAACCGCCGTCGACGTTCAATATCACGATCGTGTAATTCCTGTTGTCCTGAAAGTTCTCCCCTGTTTTGCACCCAGTAATCCAGCGAGTGCTCTCCGGTGATGATTTGTACCGGACACGCGATCAGTGAATAGAGCTCTTCACTTTCTTCGTGGGAAAAAGTACTCCAGACCATATTGATCCTGGCATCCCATTTCCAGCGAATACCTCCATGGGGATGGTCCCGCACCCCATGGCGAACTATGAACCTGGCAGTTTCCAATTTAAGTTTAGGATTATTTTTCGTCAGTCTTTGTACCGCCTCTTCCTTGTCCTTCATGGACCTAGGCTCTCTTTCCGTCCGCAGTGCATTGGCAATATGTTCCCGCCAACGTTGCAGGCGATCCAGAAGCGATTTCGATTCACGATGCTGCGGTGGACCCATGCCATCGATCAACACCAGGGAGTCAACTTCATCTGCATAGATCGCTGCGAATTTGGCAACCACATGACCACCAAGACTATGACCAATCAAAATCGGGCGAATCAGGCCAAAATGATCTACCAGCGCACGAAGGTCTGCCACCAGTTGTGTCATGGTGTAACTTCCAGGGTTGTCACTGTCCCCGTGGCCCCTAAGATCCATTGCTATCACATGATAGTCGGTAAAGGCGAGGGCGATACTCTGCATGCTCAGGCCGTGGTCACGCATCCCATGCAAGACAACCATCCCCGGGGCCTCGGGATTACCAAAGTCGACCGCTGACAGCTGGCAACCCGCTCCCTGGAAAAAACATCTTCCTTCCACGTGGACTCCTTTATCTATTTAGCTGAAAATGGGCCAATGAACTTTTACCCCACACTTCGACACTCCTATCTGGTTGATGAACAATCTATACACTAGGGAACGTCTGATTAAGGTCTATTTCCGCCATAACCGCGTCAGAGTCGTACTCAAAAATTTGTTAACTTACAGCATGTTAACAAATTTTCTGCGTGCGCCTCTTCCTTGTTCTGACGAAAATATCCTCTTAAACAGAGGTTCCCTAGACTAAAATCCCATTCAAAACATCGGTGCAGGTAATTTCTTTTAAATTGCCTTCGTTTGTAACGATCAGGCGTAACAACGAATATTTTTTCAGGTGATATTTCAATGCGACTTTTTATTTCCTTAATTTTAATCTTCATTCATGGGCTAGCCTCTGCAGCATCCGATCCATTCGATATCGATGTGGATATCCCTTACACCCTGCACAAACTGGAAAACGGCCTGACCCTGATCGTCCATGAGGACCACAAAGCACCTATTGCTGCAGTCAATATCTGGTATCACGTCGGATCTAAAGACGAAAAAACAGGTAAAACCGGCTTTGCACACCTTTTCGAACATTTGATGTTCAACGGCAGCGAAAACTATGATGACGATTACTTCCGTGCCACCGAAAAACTGGGTGCGACGACCCTGAACGGAACCACCGGTTTCGATCGAACCAACTACTTCCAGAACGTGCCGATAAACGCGCTCGATGCCATCCTCTGGCTGGAGTCAGACCGAATGGGCAACCTGTTAGGCGCCATTACCCAGGAAAAGATCGATGAGCAACGCGATGTGGTCAAGAATGAAAAACGACAGCGGGATAACAGTCCCTATGGGAAAGCCGCGTATATCCAGTACCGCAATATTTATCCGGCCGGTCACCCCTATTCCTGGTTGCCCATTGGCTCCATGGAAGATCTGGATGCGGCCAGTCTTGAGGACGTCCACGCCTGGTTCAATAAGTATTATGGCGCTGCCAACACGGTAATCGTTATTGCCGGTGACGTGGATACGGCAGAAGTCATACAGAAAGTGGAACACTATTTCGGTGAAATCAAACCGGGACCGCCGCTAACCCAACACAAGGCGTGGGTGGCGAAACTCAGCGGCACCAAAAAGCAGATTTCGCACGATCGTGTTCCACAGACGATGATGTTGAAATCATGGAATACGCCGGGCCACAGTACACAGGACTCCAACTATCTCAGTATGGTCGGCGATGTACTGTCCAGCGGTAAGAATTCAAGATTGTACAAGCGACTTGTTTACGATGAGCAATTAGTCTCCAGCGTAAGCGCCTATGTCTCCGGAATGGAAATCGCCGGGACATTCGAGATTTCAGTCATGATCAACCCGGGTGTGGAAGAAGCCAGGGTGGATGCCATTATTGAGGAAGAGCTGGCAAAATTCCTAAAAAACGGACCCACGAAAAGAGAGCTGGAAAGGGTAAAAATCCAGAACATCAGCAGCTTTATCAGGGCATTGGAACGAGTCGGTGGTTTCGGCGGTAAGTCTGATCTGCTTGCATCCAACTACATCTATACCGGTGATCCGACTTTTTACAAAAAAGAACTGGAGTGGATCAAGACGGCTAGCCGGCACGACCTGAAAGCCGTAGCCAACAAGTGGTTATCCGACGGGCTCTATCACCTGGAAATAAGGCCCTATCCGAAGCTGCAGGCCAAAGACACAAACGTAGACCGCAGCGGTATTCCAGAACCGGGAGATCTACCGCTTGCCGAGTTTGACGCTTTCGAGCGAGCCAGGCTTGCCAACGGTCTGAACGTCATTTTTACGCGGCGGGACACCATCCCGACGATTCAGATGCAGTTATCGATCGATGCGGGCTACGCATCAGATCAGTTCTCCAAACCCGGCGTGGCGAAACTGGCAATGAATATGCTCGATGAAGGCACCAGCCGCCATAACGCCCTGGAGATAAACGAGAAACTCATTATGCTAGGCGCCAGCATCGGCAGTGGCTCGAACCTGGACACTTCGTTTGTGACCCTCTCCACCCTTTCAAGCACGCTGGATGACTCCCTGGAATTGTTTGCCGATGTGGTCCTCAACCCTTCTTTTCCGGAAAAGGAACTGGATCGACTGCGTCTGCAATTATTAAACGCTATCGAGCGGGAACGACAAAACCCACGAATGATGGCGTTACGGGTGTTAGCACCTCTCTTATACGGCAAAGACCACGCCTATGGAAATCCCCTGACAGGTTCAGGAACAATCGACTCGGTCAAGAGCATCACCCTCGACGAAATCAGGCAATTCCACTCCACCTGGTTCAAAGCAAACAAGTCCACCCTTATCGTGGTGGGAGACACGACCCTTCGAGAAATCCTGCCAAAACTGGAAAAAGCATTTGGTCAATGGAAACCCGGAGAAATACCAGTCAAGAACATCGCAAATGTGGAAAACGCCAGGAAAGTTCGCATCTATCTGGTGGACCGCCCTGGTTCTGAACAGTCAATTCTGTTCTCCGCCCTGTTGGCAACACCCAAGGCCAACCCCGATGAGATAGCCATCGAAGCAATGAACGACATCATCGGCGGCATGTCTACTTCGCGTATCAACATGAACCTGCGCGAAGACAAAGGATGGTCTTACGGCGCATACTCCGGTCTGTCTGGCGCCAAGGGTCAACGTATATTCAACGTTTCCACCAGTGTCCAAACTGACAAGACACGCGAGTCGATTGAAGAAGTAATGAAGGAGCTGCGGGGATTTGTCACGGATCACCCGGCTTCACTGGAAGAATTGGAAAAGTCGATCGCCAGTAATACTTTGTCGCTCGCTGGTCGCTGGGAGTCTTCCAGCGCCGTCATGGGTACCATTTCACAAATTGTACAATACGGACTGGCGGACAATTACTTCAACGAATATGCGGGTAAGGTTAAGGCTCTGACGTTAGATGAGGTTAACCGGATCGCGAAAAAAATCATCAACCCCGATGCCCTGACCTGGGTCGTGGTCGGGGATCGTGCCATCATCGAGCCTGAGCTCGTCAAACTGGGTTTCGGTAAAATCCACCTGATTGATGCAGACGGGAATCCCATCTGATCGAGGGACTCTCCGGTCAGCATAAACTTCTTCAAGGAGGACAAGCCTGTGCTGAAAAAGGTATGCTTAATTCACAACCGTCAGTCACAGGGGGAAAACCATGAAATTTGGCATTTTCTACGAGCACCAGTTACCACGACCATGGAACGACGACAGCGAACATAAGCTGTTTAAAGAGTCACTGGACCAGATCGAGCTCGCTGACAAACTTGGTTATGACTATGCCTGGCAGGTCGAGCATCATTTCCTTGAGGAATATTCCCATTCTTCAGCACCTGAAGTATTTCTTGCCGCCGCCAGCCAGCGAACCAAAAACATCCGACTCGGCCACGGTATCATCCAGTTGACCACCAACCATCCTGCCCGAGTGGCGGAAAAAGTAGCCACTTTGGATCTGATTTCTGATGGCAGGGTTGAACTGGGATTGGGTGAAGGCGCCTCCGTGACGGAACTGCACCCTTTCAATCTACGTTTTCGCGACAAGCGGGATGTCTGGGAAGACGGCATTAAATGTATGTTACCCATGTTCTATAACCATGCCTGGGAATACGACGGTGAGTACTTCAAGTTCCCTCTGCGCGCAGTGGTGCCAAAACCCCTGCAAAAACCCCACCCTCCGCTGTGGGTGGCCTGCTCGCAATTAGATACCATTCGTTACGCCGCCCACCGGGGAATGGGAGCACTGTCATTCAAGTTTGTCGATCTTGCCGCCTCAAGAGCCTGGGTCAACGCTTACTACAATACGTTTGTTAACGACCAGGAAAAACTCTGCGATTACCAGACGAACCCCAACATTGCCGTCGTCTCCGGATTCATGTGTTGTGAAACTGACGAGGAAGCCTGGCTGAAGGCCGATGGCTGGACGTTTTTCCAGTTCACCCTGCAACTCTACAGCAGGGAAGGACCGTTCGAACCGGGAACCGTTAACTTCTGGGAACGTTACCAGGAATGGAAACAGACGCCTGCAGGGCAAAAACGATCGGGTAGTGAATTGATCGGTTCACCGGATACTATCCGCGAGAAACTCCTGGAACTCGAAGCAGCAAACGTGGACCAGGTAATTTTGTTAAACCAGGCAGGTAAAAATACCCATGAAGATATTTGCAGCAGCCTCGAATTATTCAGCAGGGAACTCATGCCGGAATTCCAGGGCCGGGAAGAAGAACATCAGCAGTGGAAACAGGCGGTGCTAAACGGTGAACTGGTGCTTGAGGAAATCGATACCGATCCCTTCAACTTCAAGGCACGGGGAAAGCCAACAAAAAAATCGAGCAAGGAAGAAGACATAAATCGCAATATGATATCAGGCGTGGTCGGTCGCCCGGAGTCACAATCAGTATAAATTTCTTTCCGCTGGGTCACTACTGAGGTACTCAACAAATTCCCACTCAAAGTCATTCCCGTCTAAAAAATAGGCGCGCTTACGGTAAGGGTGTCCTTCAATAGCCGATGCGTCGGTCGGATGGTAACCCGCCGCAGACATTCTGGAGAGCAAGGCATCCATATCATCAATCACGAACCCCAGATGATTGATGCCATCATTTGTATATGGAACATCTGATCGTTCCGTGTGCTCCCTGTTTTGCTGAAGCGCCAGGTAAGTTTCATCATTTCCAAAATGCACCCAGGTGCCCGCCGATTCACCACCATGCAAGAAACCTTCACCCCTGACTTGAAAATCCGGGAACGCATTACCCAGGAATCGTTTGGCTTCTTCAGTCGAGCGGACAGTGATATTGGCATGTTCAATTAGCAGTCTCATCGACATTCTCCTCGCTCGATATAGGAAAGTTTTTACTTTACAAAACATCAATATAAGAGCCGATCCTTAATAAGTAAAGTTTTTTATTTACTTAATCTTTTATTTTCGGCAATATTCACTCCCATGGAACAATATAGCAACACCAGCCAGGATAAAATCCTTTATCAAATCAAGCGTTTAGGTCCACAAAGTGTCAAATCACTGGCCAGGACACTCAACGTGACCACCATGGGCATACGGCAGCATATCGCCCTGCTCGCGGCTGACGGCCTGATTGTAGCGCTGCCTGAAGAACCCCAACCCAGGGGTCGTCCTGCCAAACCCTGGAAACTCACTGAAAAGGGTCATCAACGATTTCCCGATGGACATGCCCAGGTAACCGCTGATCTGATCCTATCGGTCAGGGAACTGCTGGGTGAGTCAGCCATGGACAAGATTATAGAGCAGAGGACCCGCGAGACCTTTGAGCTATATCGCCGGGGACTCAAAAAGTACAAGACTCTGGCCAGCAAAATATCACATCTTGCCGAGCTTCGAACCAAAGAGGGATATATGGCGGAGGTCCTTGAACAGGACGGTGAATTTATTCTGTCCGAACACCACTGCCCGATCTGCATTGCAGCGAAAAGCTGCCAGGGATTTTGTCGATCTGAACTTGATGTGTTCCAGAAGTTGTTTGCTGGAAGCGCAAGCGTCGTGAGGGAAGATCACATTCTCAATGGTGCCCGGCGCTGCAGCTATCGAATCACACCCAACACCTGAAAAGTGCCAGCTCCATCGGCCAGAGGTACAGCCGGCGCACATATCCTCGAGAAAAGATTACGCCGATTATCTATCATGCCGATATGCTGATATCTCTGCCACAATAATCCATCGTCCACGGATACATATAGCGCTGGCTGTGTTTCATATTCGCCACATAACTTTCTGATGCGTGAGCGCAGAATTTTATCCAGCGAAGACACATTGAACGAGGGATTCAAGACCTCATCCCAATAGTCATTGACGTGATCCGCCCAGGTAAACTGCCTCACCTGCTCAGGCCTGCCATCCTTCCATCGCAGGATCGCGCGCTTCCCCGGAATCACATCATCTTCAAACAGGCTCTTGTAAAACAACATTCCCTCATAGTTGGCCACCAGATCGGCGTTGGAATAGACGCCTGTTGTTAACAAGCCAAATATCCAGCGTTCAGCAAAACTTCCCCAGGCCAGTAGCCTCTCCTCATCCCAGCTTCTTAGTTCCCGTTTGTAATATTTATATCCCTGGGAAAAAAAGTGCCCGAATTTATCGGAGCCGACCATCACTGCGTTGACCTTGAACGATCTTCCCACGCCAAATACAAAATTGACCCGGGTTGCCCAGATGGGCATTCCCCGATAGATACTATGGCGACGGGTTTGCGGGTATTTCTCAACCAGGTCCGTTCTAGCTGCCCAGCGTTCTATCTTGTCGGCCCAATAGAGGCCGCCAAGTTCGTGGTAGATCGCGCGAGCGAATGCCTTGTTGTCCTGCCGTTTCCTTCTCCAGTTCCGGACAATCTGGGCAATGGTATCGTTGACCTTACGATCCATCACACCTATCGAATCCGACACAATGGCCCTGCGATTGCTATGCTGATCGGATTCGTATGCCAACAGGTTGGAGGCAAGGCCAGTCAACAGCAATAGCAGCAGCAGGCGTCGTGTGCACATAAGGATTGCCACTCCGGCTTGATCAAGCGAAACAGCATTTATACAGGCAATCGGGATCCAGTTCCAACTCCGGACCAGCGCGATCAGTTTGACAAGGTGATATCACCAGAGCGGGTACTGAGAATAATCTCTCCCGTACCTTCGCCCATGATGAAACGCAGCCTTTCATCCCGGGCATATTTTGAAACCTTGGATTTATCATCAGTAAGACGGTTACGAATGCTGCCGGAACCAGTTTCCAGGTCAAAGCGTGAATCAATGTCCCCGCCTAACCTGAGACGAATCGAACCACTGACATTGTCAAATTCAATGGACCCACCCCGCATCATATCGCCCCTGACCTCAATGTTTCCAGAGACTGAATGGCCAGCAATCCTGATAAAATCGGTTCGGACAACTTCAATATCACCTGATACAGATTCGACCTCCATTTCCTCACCGCCATTATCAACGAATATGTTGCCACTGACAGTGCCGTAGCTACTATTGCCGGTCGTATCATACGATTCGATATCACCACTCACTGATTTTAGTCGTATCCGTCCGTTAGCGTCTCGCAGCTTAATTTCCCCGCTCACCGTTTGCATGATGATTCGATCGGTGCCCCCGTTCAGCGAGATATCCCCGCTAACGACTCCGACTTCCACGCTGGCATTCACGTCTTTTACCTCAACTTCAGTTGATACTCCCCTCACCCGGAGGCGGCTATTCCTCGGAATACGAATAGTCAAGTTTGTTTCATCTCTGAAATACCGCATACCACGCGTCCGGGGAATTCTCACTTCAATGCGTGTCTCGTCGCCGCTGGTCTCAAAAATAAAATCCTCTACCTGCTCATCCAATTCCCCGCGAACCTCAACCTGATTTTTTTCCCAGCCCATTACCGTGACCTCTCCTCTGACCACAATAATATGTACCAAACCATCAGCAGGCACATCCAGGCTCTGGTTTACTTCCTGCTGTTTGGCAAAAGCCATGCCGGAAACCAGCAGACTTGCAGTAATAAGGAATGTTTCTATCATTTTCATTTTATAAGCCTCAATCATTTATCAATGTCCGCCGGTCAACCCTTCTACATGAATCGGCCGGGATGGCTAAAATCCTGTCTGAGTAGTTCAAGTTCCTGCTCGTGAATGCGCATCAGCATCTCCACCAGCCGCCTGTTTTCAGGGTTCCGGCGAACCTGTGCTTCCAGGTCCTGCCGCGCCTGTGCCATGATTTCCAGGTTGCGATATAGATCCTCCAGAGTCTGATCGTCCAGCTCCCTGTTTACCTCTGAGAATTTCTGGACCAGCGGGTTTCGCACCTGTATATATTCTGCTCGCATCAGGTCAATGGAGCGATCTGAAGATACGAACCGGGGTTCCACGAGGTTCAGTTGCACCAAATTCAATACCAGTGCACTCACCGCGATGACCAGACTGGCCGCAACACCATAGGGTACCCAGTTAAGAGAGGCCTTCTTTCGTTTTTGGGGATAATCCTGAATCTGGCGTTCTATCCCTGTCCACAGGTTGCGCTCGGGACTCATCTCCGCATCAAGATTCCTGATTTCCCTTGCCAGCACAAGGTCCAGGGAATCAGTCACGCTATTATTGTTATCGGTCATCTCTTAAATCCTCACACATATCGCTTAGACGCTGCTCGTTCCTGAATGGTTTATCCCCTCTCCTAGGCGCTGTTTTAGCAATTGCCTGGCGCGATGTAGCTGTGCCTTACTGCTGCCTTCTGCAATACCCAGTTGTTTCGATATCTCAAGGTGGGTGTAGCCTTCAAGGCTATAAAGGATAAAGACCGCTCTTGCTCCATCCGGCAGATCGGCAATCGCCCGCTCGAGGCCGATCTGTTCATCGGTGGTTTCCCGATAACCAGTTTCCGGAACATCATCAATATCGAGGCTGTTTAGAAATGGTTTCTGCTTTCTCAGGTAACTCAGTGCCCGATTGGTTGCAATGCGATATAGCCAACTGCCAAAGGCGCTATCGCCACGAAAACTGCTTAACTTTCTCCACGCCTGGACAAATGCCTCCTGGGTTAGATCTTCCGCCATATCCCGGTCCTTACATAAGCGTACGCACAGGGCAAAGACCCGGCCCACGTGCATTTTGTACAGCTGCTCGTAAGCTCCATAGTCATTGTCCTGTGCGCGTTCGACCAGCAGTTTTTCAGCAACTACAGCTGGCGACAATCGTTCTGCTTCAGACACCAGGTCCCGGAACCCTTTTAGGATGAAATTCTTGTTGAATTGTATCGTCTCCCGACTTTGACGCAACAGACCAGGTAAAGGTTGGCATTCTTATAAAATATCTGGCTCAACCAAATCCCGGTAGAGTTCCAGGGCTTCAGGGTTAGCCAGTGCATCTATGTTTTTCACTTCCTGGCCGTGAACCACATCACGCACCGCAAGCTCTGCTATTTTGCCGCTGATTGTTCTGGGAATATCAGCCACTGAGATTATCCTGGCGGGGACATGTCGCGGGGTCGTGTTTTCGCGGATAGACTGACGAATCCGTTGTTGCAGATCATCATCGAGTAGCACGCCGTCGCTCAATATTACAAACAAGACTAGTCTGATATCTCCCCGCCATTGCTGACCGATGACGACACTCTCTTTGACTTCATCCAGACATTCCACCTGACGGTAAATTTCAGCGGTTCCTATCCTGACTCCACCCGGGTTGAGCACGGCGTCGGAACGACCGTGAATGATAAACCCTCCTTGGGCGGTCACTTCCCCATAGTCTCCATGAGCCCAGCAGCCCGGCCATCGCTCAAAATAAGCACTGGCGTATTGGCTTCCGTCCTCATCTTTCCAAAAACCAATGGGTGTGGACGGGAAGGGTTTAGTGCAGACGAGTTCTCCTTTTTGTTCCGTCACGGCATGGCCACTGTCATTCCAGATCTCTACAGCCATACCTAACCCAGGCGCCTGAATCTCACCCCGGAAAACCGGCAACAGCTCGCTTCCAGCCACAAAACAGGAAACGATGTCGGTACCTCCCGAAATTGAAGACAGGCATACATCTGTCTTGAAGTCACGGTACACATAATCATAGGCCTGGTGCGGCAACGGGGAACCGGTGGAAAGAATTGTTTTCAACGTATCGAGACGGTGGGAAACCCGGGGTTTCCTGCCTTCTTTTTCAAGCATGGCTATATACCTCGCACTGGTTCCAAAGATGCTGATACTTTCATCATCAATCATGTCCAGCAGAACATTTCCGTTACCGGCAAACGGAGAGCCGTCGTACAACACCAGTGTTGCGCCGGACGCCAATCCGGAAACCAGCCAATTCCACATCATCCATCCACAGGTGGTGAAATAAAAAAAGATATCTGCACGCTTTATTCCTACGTGCAACTGATGTTCCTTCAGGTGTTGTATCAATGTACCGCCAGCGCCATGCACGATACATTTCGGTACACCGGTCGTACCCGAGGAGTACATAACGTAAAGCGGATGATCAAAAGGAAGTTGTTCGAACAATATTTCTGATTCAGTCATGCCCTGGAATTCCTCGAACAGGACTACCTTGTCAATGGGGGCGATGTCTGGGGCCTCATTCACCACCGGAACCACGAGGACATGTTCAAGGCTACTAATCTGACTGACAATTTCCGTTAACCGCTGTAGTGAATCGCAGGTTTTGCCATTGTAGAAATAACCATCGGCAGCAAACAATATCTTTGGCTCGATCTGACCAAATCGATCCAGGACACCCTTTATGCCAAAGTCAGGTGAACAGGAGGACCAGATAGCACCTATACTGGTGGTTGCCAGCATCGCGATCACGGTTTCCATGATATTCGGCATGAAACCGGCTACCCGATCACCGGCCACCACACCTTCACGTCTCAAGGCAATCGCCAGTCGGGCAACACTTTCATAAAGCTGTGCAAACGATATTTCTTTTCGATTGCCATTCTCAAGGAGAGAAACAATAGCAACATTATCATCACGATAACGAAGAAGATTCTCGGCAAAATTCAGGCGCACCCCCGGGAACCAGATTGCTCCCGGAAATTTATCCTCATCGGCAAGCGTGTCACGCACCTGGTTTGAAGAGACGATCCCTGTGAAATCCCAAACTGCCCGCCAGAACAAGCCAGGGGCTTGGACGGACCAGCGATGCAGTTCATGAAAGCCGGTAAGACGTGGATCATGACGCTGATTTACCAGGTCAATGAATTCAGTCAGGCGCGCGGTCTCAACCCTTGATTCAGGCGGAGTCCAGAGTGGAACTTTCACTGGGGAGAGTTTCTTCCCATGTCATAAAATTCATCGTTAGGTCGCATGCTGGAAAAATTCGCCATTCGATTACTTAACGCGAAGAATGCCGTAATGGCTCCAATATCCCAGAGGTCCTCTTCATCGAAGCCCACTGTCCTTGCCTCATCCAGGTCCGCATCCGTGACCTCGCCTGAAGATGAAGCAATCTTTAGCGCCAGCTTCAGCATTATCACCTGGCGTTCCGACAGGTCTGCCTTCAAGTAATTGATCGCTATCTGGTCCGCGATAAGCGGGTTCCTGTCCCTGATCCTTAATATGGCCCCATGGGCTACAACACAATATTGGCAGTCGTTCATGGCAGAGGTTACCACCACAATCATCTCTTTTTCTGCTTTGGACAGTCCGGATTCCCGCTCCATCAGAGCATCGTGGTAGGCAAAAATGCACGAAACTCATGAGGTCTTCGCGCCAGAACCAGGAACACATTGGGGATAAATCCAGATTTTTCACTGACTTCCTCGATTCGTGCCCGTATATCCTGCGGCAACTCTGCCAGTTGAGGCACTGTAAACCTGCTGATTGCTTTCGTTTCTCCTGTCATCTCCTTCCCCTGGTTTACATAGTTGGCCCAGGCACCCGCCCATCATGAAACTCGTATCCATGATAACTGGCAATGGCAAGTCCGGCAGCTACGCTGGTAAACGGATCATGCTCTGTGACTCGTCCCGGAAAGCGTTCCTCCAGCCTTTGTTTTACGGCTGCAATCTGACTGGAGCCTCCTGTCCTGATCACCACATCAATATCGTCAGCAGTGCAATCTGCTTCTTCCAGTACCCGGGTCAAAATCTCATCTATCTGTCGCAACATGTTGCCCATCATTGATTCGAACCGTTCTCGAGTAAAAGTGATGGCGAGGTCGAGTTCGGGAATGTCGAGGATCGTTTCCTCCACCGTGGACAGACGGGCCTTAGCATCCTTGATCGCCTGAAAGACCAGGTAACTGTAATTATGGATAATGAGATCTTCGAGGCGCTCAAATTTAACAGCTGCCGGACCACCCTGCTTGATGCAATCTGCTACCTTCGCTCTATAGTGGTTCTGGTTCAACATGTAGGTAACTGCCCAATTCAGGAGCTTGTCTTCAAATTCCTCGAAGGGAAATTCGTTTTCAATTAACCTGCCGTCTGTGATCCTGGACCAGATCTCTCCTTTGCCCAGTAACGGAAACAGCAACTCGCGAAAAATCAGCTGGTCAATATGGTCTCCTCCAAGAGACATCCCTGCGGTGGAGAGCACATCAAAATCGACCCCTCTGAATTCGACGACACTCAAATCCAGTGTCCCTCCTCCAAAATCCAGGGTCAGGACGCGTCCGCTCGAATGGGTATTTTCTTCGTACAGGTAGCTCAAGGTCGCGGCTACCGGTTCCGGATAAAAAGTCAGTTTTTCAATACCCGCATGAGTACAGGCTTCTTCTAATCGGGCAAACGCAAGGTCATTGCGGTGATGCTCGTTGCCTTCAAATAAAACCGGATGACCAACATGCACAGCGTGAACAGATTTCGGCAAACAGCTGTCAATGGCTTCACGTATCCTCAGCAAAACTGGTGTGATCAATGCTACGATACGAAACGGATGGTCAAAGACCAGCAGTCTGTTAATGGACGCATTTCCCAACAGCCGCTTAACGCCGCGGAACAAACGGCCTGGCATTCCCCGGTCCACCCAGGGTTGACCGTAGACATTTACAGTTACAATTTCCGCTTCACTGTAGGGATCATCTAGCGCAGCCTCCGAGGTTACAATGCTAGATTTCGCAATGATCTGCGGCGTAAGTTCGACGATCCGGTCCCGGTTTTCTTCAATATATTGCAGAACCGCCTGCCGGCCTGTTTTGGTTTCAAGATCCCGGTTCAGGTGAGTCGCCGAGGGCATGATGGCATCATCTGATTCAAGTTGAACCAGACGGACTTGCTCACCATCATACCAGGCTGCCGCGGAGTTTGAGGTTCCGAAATCTATACCAACACCAATCATAAGCTACTGATTTATAAAGATTTTTATCGATTTAAGAATTTTTAGAATTGACCATTAACGCACATCTGCAAGCGCTTTCCCAGTACCAATGTGTAGTAAAGTGACCCCATGAAGATTGGAATCTCGATTACCAGCGCTTACCAGACCAGTGATGTGCGTGATGGTGCAAAACAAATGATCGCGCGAACCAGAGCCGCAGCAGATGCAGGATTGGACTCGTTGTTTGTTGGAGATCATCACGTCGTCCCCAGCCCCTACTACCAGAATACGCCCATGATGGGACGACTGCTGGCGGAATGGGACGAGCGAACTTCTGGTGCATTGTTCCTGCTGCCCTTGTGGAATCCAGTTCTCGCAGCGGAACAAATCGCTACGCTGGCATGCATCGCCGAAGGTAGCTTCGTTATGCAGTGTGGATTGGGTACCGGCCGACGGCAATTCAATGCCATGGGGCGGAACATCAAGAATCGCCCATCCTCATTCGAACAATCACTCGAGTGTATGCGCGCGCTCTGGTCCGGGGAGTCAGTGTCATTGGATGGCAGATGGCAATTCAGTAAGGCAAAGATTTCTCCGCTACCTCCTGCACCTGTTGAAGTGTGGATTGGAGCTTCAGCCCCGATCGCAATCGACCGTGCAGCCAGGATGGGGGATGCGTGGCTTGCCGATCCTTCGATGACCCTTGAGCAGGCGGAACAGGCAATGGATGTCTACCAATCCGCACTGTCCAAACACGCAAAACCGGTTCCCTCAACGATTGCGATTCGCCGTGATATCTATGTTGCCGAATCGAATGAAGATGCGCTGCAAGTGAAAACCCTGATTGAAAACAACGGGTATAGAGGCTTTGATCCGGAATCCCTCGTGATCGGAGACGCCGGTCTGGTTGCTGAGAAGTTTCTTGCGTTCGGGCGCCTGGGCTATACAGACATCATCATCCGCAATTTACACACGGATCCGGAAAAGGCTGTCGCGTCCACCGAGCGTCTTGCCCAGGTCAAGAGCATATTGGGATAAGCGCCCAGATTGGGGACGCAACGGATTATCCGGGTGTAATACCCATGGTTTTAAGCAATTGCCCGGTACTGGTGAGAACCCGATATCGTGCCAACAGCGACACATATTGTCCTGAGACATAAGCAATCTTGGCGCGAAGCAGTTCATTCTGAACATCTAACAAGTCCAATAGGGTTCGTTTCCCGAGAGTCAGTTGTTCGTTGTACACCTTCAGAACCTCTTCCGTGGATTCGACATGGGCTTTAAGATATTCCAACCGAACCAAAATATCCTCCAACTCGTTCCATATCAGCGCGACATCTTCTGCCACCGCACGTCTGCTGCTCCTAAGCGCTTCTCTTGCCGCAAACTCTCTCGCCTGCGTCTCATTGGAGCGGGCTATGTCAGCACCACCTCGAAATACGTTAAAGGTCATGCGGAGCACCGCTGTTTCATCATCATTGGCGCCGAGACTACCATCAGTATCCTCATTTCGAGTGGCCCCAAGTTCCAAATTAAATTTAGGATGGAAACGGCCTCTTGCCTGTTTGCGCGCCGCAACAGCCGCTTCAAGTTCGGCTTCTGCTGCCTTAAGTCCCGGGTTATTTCTGGAGGCTATTTCAAGTGCCGCTTCCAGGGTTTGTGGCAATCCGGAGATTACCTGCGGATCATCCAGGGACACGGGATTTTCACCCACTACTCTGAAAAATTCCGCACGTCCGTTTTTTACGTCTCTCTGGGTCAGCAATACAGCTGACTTGGCCTGCGCTCTCCTGCCTCTTGTTTGTACTACATCGACCTTCGTACCCACGCCATTCTCAAACCGCTCACTTATTTTGTTTAGCGTCATATCATGTTGATCGAGATTTTCATCTGCCAGTAGAACGACTGCATCGCGTCTGAGAACTTCCAGATAAACCTGAATCGCACGGAGACTGACATTTTCCTGACTGCTGCCTAATCGCGCCAAAGCAGCATCCAAAAGTGCCGCCTGCTGTTTTACAAAATTCCTGGTTGAGAAACCGTCATATAACAGTTGTGTGATTTTGACACTCTTTTCTTCCCGAGTAAGGCGAAGATCATCAAAATTAGCTGCACGGGTCGTAGTATTGTTTGAAATCTCGCTGCCACCCGCAAATACAAGGTCCACCACCGGGAAATAACCACTACGAGCCTGCTTGCGCAATTGCTCGGCGGCTTCAACATTGTATTTACTTGCCAGAATGTCCGGATTTGTTCTTAATGTCGTGCCGACAGCTTCACTAAGGGATTGGGCTTGTATTCCACCCGAAAAAACAATGCACACGTGCAAATAAAAATTCCCCGCGTGACCAACACCCATTGTAAATTCACTTGAGTCCCCTCTACCACTATCGTTTTTATTGTATTTTACCCAATTCCACTGGTAATGCAGAAATTATTTAACCGGGTAAAATCATTGCACCGTTATACCTGCTGACTCATAACTGCCGACCATCATAAATGCGGACCAAATATAGGGATACCCCCACTCGGGAGAATCCATCAACTCCAACTGGGTCTCACGCAGCGCATCGCGTGCAGGAACACCGGCTAAAATCCGACCATAGAAATTGGTCATTAGCGCCTGGGTGCCTTCGTCGCTGACGGCCCAAAGCGAACTCACCACTTCTGCCACACCTGCTTCCTGAAAGGAACGGCGTAATCCATACACACCCTCGCCTTCATGGATTTCTCCAATACCGGTTTCACATGCCGACAATACGACCAGTCTCGTTCCAGACAGATTCAAATCAAGAACTTCAAGTGCAGTCAGAACGCCATCATTAATCGTGTCGATATCCCCAAGAAATTGTGCATTGGTGTTAATACCGGCAAACGCCAGACCGGCACGCAACAGCGGATTATCTCCCGGAGGTGGCACATGAACTTCACCACCGCGCTGTAATTTCAACAACCGTTTTCGCAGAGTGTCATCAGCTTTAAGGAAAAATCCGTGAGTCGCTAAATGTAAAATTTCAGGGGCTCGCTGCATATTCGACAAGACACCTTCCTGGGCATCCGCCCCGAAGAAAACCCTATACGGAGCATTAATTGCCTGTACCTGGCTGGTAATAATCCTGCCTTCCTTCTCGGCCCCCGGAAGCGGGGCAAAGTTTAAACCACGTAAACCACCACCGGCGCCACGAATGCCTAACTGAAGGGCGGCGGATCTTCGACCCTGGGCCGCATCAAGAACTTCCTTGCTCACAACCTCATCCGAATTATAATCAGGGCCTGCCAGAATAACAAAGTCACCTTGCGCCAGTCTGTATTCGTTAGGAAGGAGGTCGCGACCGGAGGTCAGCACGTGCAAATCATGGGTTTGAATCAGGTATTCCTCATCCGGAGTAACCAACGCATTGAAAGGCAGGATGTTCAATGTTCCATCTGGAATCAGGTACACATACTCTGTGTCACCAATCACATCCTGAATAGGTTGCCACACCCGCTCATAGGCAATCTGGCCGACCTCTAAAAGCTCATCTTCATCTGCCTGGTCATCCTGGATAATAGTCCGGTACTCAATGATGGCATCATCCACTTCCCCACGGTCCGGATACTGCACCAGTTCGTAGCGAACGACTCCACCTTCATTGATCGCGATACCTGCCAGAATTTTCGATTGCCCACCTTCCTCGTAAGTGAGGAAATCTACCAGCGCGTGGGCTTCCGGAATAACACTGGCCAGCCGATCCACACTTACCTGGGCTATTGAACTTCTGTATCGGACGCTGGCCCGACCCAATTCGCCCTGCAGCTCGTTTACCTTTTGTTCGAGTTCATACAGCACCAGTACATGACGCCCCTGGGTTTCCGCGGTAGGACCTGACAAGGTCATGGCTGCCAGTTTCTTCCGCGCGGATTCAAGTTCCTCTGATACTTTTTTCAATTCAGGATCAGTGGACATTTTGGAGATCTGCTGAATCTCTGAAGTCACCTTCAGCAAAAGACCTTTTCGTTGCAGGCTGGCAGCTATGGCGCGTTTACCATTGTCGTCGCTTTGAAGTCTGGTCAGCAAAGCCAGGTACTCACTGAATTCGGGCCGATGCAGCCGAATGTAGCCCTCCCTCGCGTTTTCACCTGTCACCCATAGCATCCGATCCAGAAAAACACTTCTGCGGGCAAACCCGGTCTCTCGAATTTCCACCGCTGCCTGCAACTGGTTTTGTGCCTCTTTAACTCGTGCGAGACTGTTCAGCGCTTCAAATGTATATGGATGCTGTTCGCCTAATATTTTTTCAGCAAGTGACAATGCTTCCGTCAAGAGCCTATCTGCCTCAGGCAGACGTTTCTGATCGAGATACACAGAACCCAGATCTATCATCGATCTCACCACGTCGGGATGTTCTGCACCAAGAACGGACCGACGAACCTCCCCGGCGCGCAGGATAAGATGTTCTGCTTCAGTAAGGCGCTCCAGCTTATGGTAAATGCGCCCCAGATTATTCATCGCTTTTAGCGTGGCCTGATGTTCCTCGCCAAACAACACCATCCACTGCTCCTGGACACGTTCGAACATTTCCGCGGAGCGATCATATTCCTCCATCATCATGTACAGGAATGCAAGATTGTTGCGTACTGCGATGGTGTCCGTATAGTCATCGCCCCTGGTCCGGGACAGGATTTCGATGCTCCGTATATAAAGAGGTTCTGCCTCCCTGAAATTACCCTGACTCTCGAACAGCAGAGCAAGGTTGTTCCGCGCCCGGGAAGATTGCGGATTTTCAGGACCCAGAGTCGATTCGAGGTTGTCGAGCGCCCGCTTTAGAATAGGCTCTGCCTTGTCATACAACCCGATCTCTTCATAAACCTGCCCTAGATTGTTCAACGCAACCAGCGTGGATGGATGTTGATCCCCCACAAGATCGTTCAGTCCCTGCAGGGCTTCTTCATAGGTCGCTTCCGCCTCCGCGGACTTACCCTGACGCTGATAGATCGCGCCAAGTTCGAGCATGGTATTGTAAATATCCAGCGGCCGATCCAGCCAGTTCGACAATCCGAAATCGAGTACTTCTTCCGTGAGCTTTTGTGCATTCTCCAGCTTGCCTTCATTATTAAACACCCTGCCCAGGTAAGACTTTGCGGTGTAACTCGCACCGGTTTCACCAATTTGCAACGCTGTCTGAATGACACCGGAGAGAAGATCCCTCGCCATCTGGTATTGCCCTACTTCCCGGTAGATATCTGCACGTATGCTCAACGCGTTCAGAGACTTGGCGTTTATCGCAGGTAGTGACTGACCCAACCGGCTTAGCGACAGGTCATACAGAGCAGCGGCTTCGGCCAGATCCCCCATGGTGACCGCCAGATTCGCCTGACTTAACAGGCATTCCAGGGTCGTCGGGTGCCAGGCACCATAGTTTTCTTCTACCCTGGTGCAGGTATCGGCAAGCGCTGCACTGGCTTCATCATAAAGACCTGAAAATTCCAGCATGGAGACCTGGTTCAAGCGGGCGTCAATTGTCTTTTCATGGGCTAGACCTAAACTCTCGCTCAACCCGCCAATCACCAAGTCACCGATGGCCTGGGCTTCGTCCAAAGCGCCAGTCGCACTATAGAGTTCGGCAATCAATCCATAGATCTCAAGGGTCTGCGGATGTTCCTCGCTGAGGATGACAGATGCCAGGGCAACCGCTTCGTTGTAATAGGCGTCTGCTTCGTCGCCCATCCCCAGTTGTCGATAGATGAAACCCAGATCACGCATTGAGGCAGCCGTTAACCAATGTTCCGGGCCAAACATTTCCTGGGCCAGTTGCATCGCACCTTCCTGCGCGGCGACTGCAGATTCGAAGTCGCCGACCTCCATCGCACCCTGTGCTTCTGCGCTCATCTGGGCGTATGCTTCGAGTATTTCCGCCTGGTCCTCTGCAACGCTACTGGCGATAGCGAGACTTTCTGTTATCCATTCCGGTTCTGACGAGAACAGGCGGGAAATTTCCTCGTTGACAGCCAGCACCCGGGCTATATCGGAGCGCTGAACGGCAGTCTCAACCTGGCTTTGCAACGCTTGTGCCTGGGTGAGAGATTCTTGTGAAGAATCGGCCGCTGTCTGCACGCTGGTCAGCACAACCAAAAAAGTAAGTATAAGAAGAGAAACAGTTCGCTTAATCATGATGACAAGGGTCCACGTTGAGTTGCTTCGCTTTTTGTTGTGCCAGATCAGGCTTTTCAGGTCTATTCCTACCTTATTAGCCTCTTATTATCAATCGTTCGGCGATTACCGGAACATTATGGCTATCACGCGTAGTAATGCATCAATACTGGATTATACGGTAAAGCCGGTGATACATTGCTTCTTCACTCCTTAAACAATTTCGCAGTATGGGTCAGAACCCTGACATTGTAGTAGTTGGCGCCGGAAACGCGGCCACATGTGCAGCGCTGGCTGCCCGGCAATCCGGCGCCACTGTACTGGTGATGGAACGTGCGCCTGAGCAGGAAAAAGGTGGCAATTCCAGGTTCACAGCAGGTGCCATGAGATTCGTCTATAACGGGGTCGACGACCTACGGGCAATTATGCCGGATCTCAGCGATTCCGAAATCGGCAACGCTGATTTCGGAACCTACACGCGTGAAGATTTTTACGACGACATGGGCAAGGTAACGCAATACCGCAGCGACCCGGATCTGACCGAAATCCTGATTGAGAACAGCTACTCCACCATTAAATGGATGCAGCAACTGGGTGTCCGTTTCCTGCCTATGTACGGCAGGCAGGCATACAACATCAATGGCAAATTCAAATTCTGGGGCGGGTTAACGGTAGAAACCTGGGGCGGTGGACCCGGTCTGATTGAAAACCTGCACAAGGCAGCCGAAAAAGCAGGGATATCGATCCTGTATGATTGCCGCGCTTTGAGCATTGATGTTAACGACGATGGTATTACCAGCATCATCGCAAAACACCAGGGCAAAACTGAATCCATTGCCTG
The DNA here is from genome assembly GCA_022571415.1 of Pseudomonadota bacterium. GTDB lineage: Bacteria > Pseudomonadota > Gammaproteobacteria > Pseudomonadales > Azotimanducaceae. The sequence continues at coordinate 313 of JACZXW010000010.1, read as the reverse complement.
CAAGGCCGTTGTCCTGGCGTGCGGTGGCTTTGAGGCTAACAGCGAATGGAGAACGCGTTACCTCGGACCGGGTTGGGAGTTGGCAAAGGTAAGAGGAACGCGTTTTAACACCGGAGACGGGATCCGCATGGGTCTCGATGCTGGCGCGGCTTCATTTGGACACTGGTCAGGTTGTCACGCGGTCGGATGGGATCGCAATGCACCTGAATTTGGAGACCTGGCTATCGGTGACGGCTTCCAAAAACACTCCTATCCACTGGGTGTGATGATCAACGCCCTGGGGGACCGTTTTGTCGACGAAGGTGCAGATTTT
>JACZXW010000078.1 GCA_022571415.1 Pseudomonadota bacterium | reverse complement strand
CCCCACATCCCCCTCCAAATGGCATACTCATAGGGGATATCTTCTTCATCATCCATCATCTGATACACTTCTTCATTGATGGAAAAACAACCCTTATAACCCGCCTGCTGTATCGCCCGGCTGAGGAAATCAAGCGCAAATCTGGAAGATTCCTGTAATCTCGATTGTCCCTGCATCAGCTTGTAAGTTTCGGAATTCGCTGAGAAAAGATTGATCACGCCAACGCTGACCACACCACCGATGGCCATCGAGATCATCAGCTCAACCAATGACAAACCACGTTGCTTTCGTTTTGCCATGGTTAGTTCACCTGGGCGCGTAATGTGATCGACGCACACGCCGTTTCTGTAGTACGAGATCCGCAAGGTACGTCAATCCTGTCCTCGGCCCACTGCACCGTCACTTCATACACTCCGTTTACCAGCGCTACCGACCCGGCGCCCAAAGGCAGTGAGCCGGTAATTCCTTCGACGGGCGGGATGTAACCGGCACAAACGGTAAAAGTGGCGCCGGCGGCGTCAACTGAATTAATCGAACATTTCCACTGGGCGATATCAAATGCGGCCATCTGAACGGGCGTGCAGGGATTGACTTCGCAGCTTTGTGCAGATGTTGGGTCGGCGTCAAGCAACGCATTATAGACAATGCCAGTGTTCACTCTGAGCCTGTCCATCAGGTCGTTGCCCAACTGCGTGGCCTCTGCTCGAAACATCGCACCTCGATTCTGCTGCAGACTCAACACCTGCATACCGGCTATGCCAAGAATACCGATCGACATGATGATCAGGGCAATCATTGCCTCGATCAAGGTCTGACCTCTTGCGCTTTTTCTGCCTTTTTGAAGCTTCATATTCAACCTCAGCAACTAGTCGGTGGATCTGTGCCATTAAGACGATGTGATTTGGAACGGCCGATCAGCGATATGACAATCCTCCTGCCGTCGTAGCCCGGGTAGCACAAATCCATTTTCCTGGTCTGGCTCGCCGTGTTAGCAAGACCACCCAATGAATTAAACTGAATGAAATTCACGCCCTCGACAGAATCCAGCGTCGTCTCGCCCGTCAATGCAGGAAACCGCCTGACCAGGGTGCCGTCGCAATTTCCAGGGTTACCCACGACGACGCACCAGCCACCACCAAAGCGGTTGCCAGTCACGGGGCTGGCCGCCTGGATGGTGACAATGCCACCAACCTTCAGTGCTTCACTCCTGGCCAGGTTCAGGGTCAGTACAAACTCATTCGCCTGCGTGATGATGCGGTTGCGCACGACCATGCCCTGAAAGCTTGGTATCGCGGCTGACAGGGCAATTCCGGCAATAGCCAATACAATCATTAGCTCTATTAAAGTGAATCCTATATAACTATTTCTCATAACAGTTTTCATAAAACGCTTTTCATCAGCGATGCACTCGGCAGCCACAATAGGTCAGCGCAACGCAGACCACGCCGAACCTGCATTGTATAGAAGCATAAGAGAGGTGGAGGCTGCCCCCGACAAAAGCGATTTGTTGTCGGATAAGCGGTATAAATGGAGGAGAGTCCCATGATTACTGCAGCCCAGGCAGCTGCGAATCGAGAAATTACAGCGTCGTTTGCGTGCCATCCGCTGTCAGCTCTATACATTCTCCTGCACAAGTCTCATCGACGGGGGTCGCGCGAATTGTATAGTCGACCCTGCTGAGGCTTTCATAGGTAATATTGTACTGCACATCGCCATTGGTGGGCGAAATCAGGGTGCAGGCATTAGCAGTATTTGCACCGACATAGGTAAAATCATTGGAATAGAATCGATCCAGGGCAAGCGCACAAACTTTGAGATCTGCCACCGCCTGACCACGATATGTGTCCCGGATATAACCCTGATAGCTTGGCAAAGCAATGGCAGAAATTATTCCAATAATAGCGACGACCACCATCAGCTCAATTAATGAGAACCCGCTAATTTTCATTGTATTGCCCTCCTGCTCTACCAACAATAGTTACCCGCAATGGTTACTAACAATGTTAGCAACAATTATTCTCTATTTCCTGCGCAATTCCTTCGGCAATGAGAATTCAAGATTTTCCCGCGCGGCGACCTGCTCGGAATGAAAGACCGCGCCTTCAGACTCCAATCGGGCAATGACCTTCTCCACCAGGGACTCAGGCGCCGACGCACCCGATGTTACGCCGATCGTCATTCCGTCCTGTAACCATTCCGAGCGAATTTCAGTTTCATCATCGATCAAATAGGACTTCGTACCCAGGCGTTCCCCCAGTTCTCGCAGCCGATTCGAGTTAGAGCTGTTGGCAGAACCCACCACGAGGATCAAATCACAATGTTCAGCCAGCTTTTTTACCGCATTCTGCCGGTTCTGGGTGGCGTAACATATATCATCTTTTCGAGGCCCCTTGATCTGCGGGAAGCGCACCTTCAACGCTTTGACTATCTCAATCGTGTCATCGACCGATAAGGTCGTTTGCGTGACGTAAGCGACGCTTGCAGCATCTTTCAGCGTAACTTTTTCCACATCGGCCACATCCTCCACCAGGTAAGCGCCTCCGCCCAAGCTATCACCTGATGTCTCGTATTGCCCAAGAGTACCTTCAACTTCAGGGTGACCCTTGTGCCCGATCAAAATCGTTTCCCTTTCCTGCGCCGCCAGCTTGCTGACCTCAAGGTGGACTTTCGTCACCAGTGGACAGGTCGCATCGAATACCTGCAGATTTCGAGCCTTCGCCTCACGATGCACTTGTCTCGAGACGCCATGAGCACTGAATATGACTAACGCGCCCTGGGGAACATCCTTTAATTCCTCTACAAATATTGCACCTTTTGCTCTTAGCCCATCAACGACGGTTCTGTTATGTACAACTTCATGCTTGACGTACACGGGCGCACCGTAGATCTCTAACGCACGATCAACTATCTCTATCGCTCGATCAACACCCGCACAAAACCCCCTGGGGTTGGCGAGTTGAATTTTCATTGTCTTTGCAATCGTCACAGCCATTGATCGTTATGCTCGCAAAATTTCGTTACTGACTTGTTCCACCGATATTATTTCAACCTCAAAAATCAAATCCCTCCCTGCGAGGGGATGATTCAGGTCTATCTCTACCAGATCTCCTATTATACGCTTGACCACTCCGGGTAGTTCGGCATTCTGCTTATCGGCAAAGGAGACGATTAAGCCTTCAGAGAGATCAATCCCTTCGCTGAAATCAGTGCGTTTCATCATCTGCACATTCTTCGGGTTTGACTCGCCGAATCCCTGCTCGGATGGGATCAAAAGAGTCTCTACAGCCCCTGCCTTCAGCCCGAACATTGCTTTTTCAAAACCAGGCAGCAGGCTGCCATCTCCCACGGTGAATTGTGCCGGTTTATCGCCAGTTGAGTCTACCAACTCACCGGAATCCAGTTTCAACGAAAAAGTCAGGGTGACCCTGGTACCGGGACCAACAGGTGGGCCTTTATCGGACAACCGCCTAGGCACCTGCCTTTCCTCCCGGCTTGTAGAACATGTCAATGACCAGCAACGCGGCGCCAACCGATATAGCGGAATCTGCAATATTAAAAGCAGGAAAATAGTACTGCTCATAATAAACGACAAAAAAATCCACCACATAACCCTGCAGGACCCGGTCCACCAGATTGCCGAGGGCCCCGCCCAGGATGCAAGCTAATGCCAGCGCGAGAAGCTTCTCTTGCCGGGATACACGATACAACCACACCGTCAGGAAAATGCTGACCAGGCTGGATATCGCCACCAGCAACCATCTTTGCCAGCCCCCGGCATCGCTCAGAAAACTAAACGCCGCGCCCTCATTGTGCACGACGGTTAGTTTAAATACAGGCAGAATTTCAAGAGACTTGCAATAACCAGGTTGGCAGAGGGGCAGGATGCTGCTCATATACTTCTTGGTAGCTTGATCAAGCAGCAACAATCCTATGCTGATTCCAAAATAAAGCATTACTTATTCTCGAAGAATTCCCTGGCGCTATCTATGTCAGCGAAAATCGCTGCCTTCAACTGATCGATTCCCTCAAATTTTTTTTCATCCCGAATTTTATGTCTGAAAACCACTTTGACGGATATACCATAAATATCCTGGTCGAAATCAAAGATATGGACTTCCAGTATAGGTTTCAGGGTTTCTTCTTCAATGGTTGGGCGAACTCCAACATTCGCGACTCCATGATAGTCCACATCCAGGCCCAGGACCTCCACGGCATACACCCCGTCAATAGGCGCACGATAACGATGAAGCTGAATGTTGGCCGTGGGAACACCCATGGTTCTGCCTATCTGCCGACCATAGACGACTTTACCCGTAATGGTGTAGGCATGGCCTAACATCTCTTCTGCCGCCTCAAAATCACCTTGAGCCAGGCGCTCCCGGATATGCGTGCTACTGACCCTTACCTGCCCGCGGGTGAGGGTGTACATATTGGTGACTGCGAACCCGTGTTCTTCTCCGCTTATCTGCAGCATTTTGAAATCACCGCTGCGGTCATGACCAAACTGAAAATCATCGCCAATGAACAGCGCCCGCACCTTAATATGGTTCGTTAGAAGATCCAGAAAATGTTGTGCGGTCATGGATCTCGTCTTTTCATCAAATTTCAAACAGAGAACGAGGTCGATACCGTTGCCTTCCAGCAGTTCAACTTTCTCACGGAAACGGGTCAGCCTTGCAGGGGCGTTGAACTCGTTAAAAAACTCCTTCGGTTGTGGTTCAAAACAAATCAGCATCGCAGGCACGCCAAGTTCACCAGCCTTGTCTTTAACCTGTTTCAGAATCGCCTGGTGTCCGGCGTGCACGCCATCAAAATTGCCAATGGTAACGACACTGCCGCGATGGCTTTCCTTCAGGTTTCCTGGTCCGCGAATGATCTCCATCTTTACCTGTTGTTAACCTGCATGTGAAGGAAAAGGCTGCTAACGAACAGTCTCTTTTACCCGGTAACCCGCCAGATGTAGCGAGGCAGCATAGGTTACAGCGCCTGTCCCGCATATCAATAGCATGACGCCAAATCTTTCCCAGAAGCCAAAGGCAAACCAAGCGTGAGGCGCCGGTGACACGGCATATAAAACAGCCATCATGCAGGTGTTGGCAAAGACCAGGCGCATCAGGAAGATAGCCCATCCAGGTTTCAGCACCAGCACTTTGGCCTGCAACAGACCATAGAACAGCAGTCCCGCATTGATAAACGCCGACAGTGACGTCGCCAGCGCCAGCCCTGCATGCTTGAATTGCCACACTAACATCAGGTTCAGTACCATATTGGAAACCAGCGCTATCACGCCAAATTTCACCGGCGAGGCGGTGTCTTGCCTTGAGAAGAACCCAGGCGCCAGCACTTTCACCAGCATATGTCCTAAAAGCCCTACGGCATAGGCCATCAGGCTCAAGGACGCCATTGATACATCCCGCTGGGTCATCTCACCCTGGTAAAACAAAGTGGTGATTAGACTTTCCGACAAAAAGACCAGTGCAACCGAAGCAGGGACGCCCAGCAGAAACACCAGCCGAATCGCCCAGTTGAGCGTGTCCGAAAATTCTGCAGACGACTCGTTCGCATGTTCCCGGGACAGACTCGGAAGAATTACCGTCGCAATGGTAATGCCAAACAAGGCCAGGGGTAATTCGAGCAATCGATCCGAGTAGTACAACCATGAAAGACTGCCGGTCTCGAGAAAGGACGCCAGCACTGTGTCGAGCAACAGGTTTATCTGGCCAACCGAAACACCAAACAGTGCCGGTAACATCAGTAACAGGATCTTCTTGACCCCCTCATCCTTGAAATCCACTTTCGGCCTCGGCACAAGATGTTCTGATGCCAGGAACGGTAATTGAAATGTCAGTTGTGCCACGCCGGCGATGAGCACTCCCCAGGCTAAAGCCATCACGGGCACTTCGAGTTGCGGACGCAGATAGATCGCACACAAGATCAGGGAAAGGTTCAACCAAACGGGCGTAATGGCGGGCGCTGCAAATCTGCCGAAGGTGTTCAGTATCGCACCGGAAAAAGCGGTCATGGATATTAAAAGCAGATAAGGGAAAGTAAGGCGCAACATTTCTGTCGCCAGGGCAAGTTTCTCTACCTCACCGTGATAGACAAAGCCTGCGGCGAAAACACTAATCACCACTTCGGCACCAACGACACCAAGAAGCGTGATCACCACCAGGTTGACCCCCAGAGTGCCGCTGACCTTGTCGATCAGCTGTTTCACTTCAGCCGGAGAATGCTTCTCCCGATATTCAGACAGTACCGGTACAAATGCCTGGGCAAATGCCCCCTCGGCAAACAGCCGCCTGAATAAATTGGGAATTCTAAAGGCGAGGAAAAATACGTCCGCCCCGGCGCCAGCACCGAAGAAATAGGCAATGACCATATCCCGCACCAGACCAAATACTCTCGAGATCATCGTCATCAAAGACACGATGCCGCTTGATTTCAACAGCCCGCTGCGACCTTTTGCTGCGTCTGTTACGGCGTTACTCATAGGTCTGATTCAGTATTACCCTGTACATACTCATCGTTCTAATTGGTTTGACAATGACATAGTGAATCGGCATAGTACCGCGTCTCATTTTCCGGACCAATTCAGGACTTAAAATAAGTGGCAAATTCATCACAGGCAAGAAAGCGCACAAGACAATCTGAAACCCGTCGCCGGCAGAACGCAAGCCAACGATCCGCCATGCGCACCGCATTAAAAAAAGCCATTGCTGCTGTAGAATCCGGAGACTATGAAACCGCGACCACTGCATACAATGCGGCAGTGCCCATACTCGATAGTGCTGTCACCCATGGCATCATTCATAAGAACAAGGCGGCTCGTCACAAGTCTCGACTGAATACCAAAATCAAGGCGCTGAAGGCGAGTAGTTCAACCGCCTAGAATTGACGGGTTCAGCGAGCCAAGACGCCGTGGGCGACCAGGCGCGGCGCCCAGGGACTGGCAAATCGGGTTGAACCTTGTCCTGGATCATCCTGAAAGCTCTGAACCCACCAAATCCATGGAGCTGGAGCGCTAGTTCAAGATCAGGTTGTCGCGATGGATAAGTTCTTCATCCCCGACATAACCAAGAATATTCTCAATCTCTCGGCTGTCTTTGCCAACGATTTGCATCGTTTCCATGCGGTTGTAGTTAACCAACCCCCTGGCGATCTCAGCGCCTGCTTCGTCAATACAGGACACCATCTCACCACGGGTAAATTCGCCTTCCACCCGCAGCACACCAACAGGCAACAGGCTTCTTCCCTGATTACGCAGTACTTCTACCGCACCTGTATCCAAAAACAGCTTGCCTTTGGCGGGTAATGTCGCGAGCCATTGTTTTCTCGATACCAGTAGCTCTCTGTCAGCAGTGAGTAAAGTTCCAGACACTTTGCCCATCGCAATGCCTTGAATTACGCGGGATTCCCGACCGGATACAATCACCGTATTTGCGCCACTTCTTGCTGCAATTCGGGCCGCGCTGATCTTGGTTGTCATGCCACCCCGGCCAATCGCGCTGCTTGGCCCTGCCATTGCATCGAGACGCCTGTCACTGGCCTTGGCGTGTTGAATCAGCTCGGCATCTTTATTGAATTTGGGGTCACTCGAAAACAGACCTTGCTGATCCGTCAGTAATATCAAGGTGCTGGCTTCAACGAGATTGGCCACCAGGGCGGCGAGGGTATCATTGTCACCAAAACGAATCTCATCAGTGACTACCGTATCATTCTCATTGACAACCGGCACAACGCCCAGATTTAAAAGCTCCCGCAAGGTACTCCTGGCATTGATGTATCGTTCACGTGAGCGTAAATCATCATGCGTAAGGAGAACCTGGGCCGTATGTAACTGATGGCGCTGAAAACTGGATTCGTACATCTGGACCAGACCCATCTGACCGACTGCAGCCGCTGCCTGCAGCAGATGCAGCGATTTGGGTCTCTCTGAAAAGCCAAGGCGCAGCATACCCTCGGCCACAGCCCCTGAAGACACAATGACGATTTTGACACCACTGCGGTTCGCCTTGACCAGGTCATCTACCCAATCATTCACCAGCCCTATCGCTAAACCTTGCCCGTTGTCTGTCAGAAGCGAACTGCCGATTTTGACGACCCAGGTATTTCCTGGTGTAAAAGAAGATCCCTGCGTCATGGTTCGTAATGAACCTGCGGATCATTCCCATTATGACGGTCTTCACCGGCGCGAGCCTGATCTCGCCTGGCGTGACGTTCGGCTCTTCGCTGTAACGAGTGTTCATGGATCTCATTGCGAATCTTTTGATCCTGATCGGAACGAGTTAATTCTTCAGCTTCTTCCTGCTCGTCCAGTGACTGTAAATACTGTGCGATCGAAGTCATCAGGGTATTGATTCCATCCCCTGATATTGCCGAAACCGGGAAGGCTACCGGAACAGGGCTTCCGCCGGAATGAAGCACCGGACGGTCAGTGCTGCCCAAGTGCGCCATTATCTTCTCACCTATCTTCTCAACGATACCTGGCACCTCATCATCCGGCACCAGGTCAGTTTTGGTCAACACAAGCCAGCGATTCTTTTCAGCGATTCCGGTACTGTACTTCCTGAGTTCGGTTTCAATGACCTTGAAGTTATCCACCGGGTCACTGCCATCAAGCGGAGCAATATCAAGCAGATGCAGTAACAACCTTGTCCTTGATAAATGCTTGAGAAACTGTACGCCCAGCCCCGTGCCATCGGCTGCACCTTCTATGAGGCCCGGGATATCGGCAATAACAAAACTCTGATCGTCGCCCACCCTGACGACACCCAAATTAGGCACCAGGGTGGTAAAAGGATAATCCGCCACTTTCGGTCGGGCCGCTGAAACAGCACGGATCAGCGTCGATTTACCCGCATTCGGCAACCCAAGCAGGCCAACATCCGCAATCAGTTTCATTTCCAATCGTAGTGATTTTACTTCCCCCGGCTCACCGGACGTTGTCTTCCTGGGCGCCCGGTTGGTACTGGATTTAAATCGCACATTCCCCAGTCCATGGCGGCCACCCCTGGCGATCAGTTTGGCCTCATCCATCTCGTTGATATCACCGATATAGTCTTCAGTTTCATCGTCATAGATACTGGTTCCAAGCGGCACCCTGATGTATCGATCCTCTCCTTTTGCGCCCGTCTGATCCTTGCCTCTACCGGGCTCACCATTACCGGCTCGATACCTGGGCTGAAAACGAAAATCTACCAGGGTATTGAGCGCTTTATCTGCCACAAAATAGATACTGCCGCCGACACCACCATCGCCACCATCCGGACCACCGCGCTCGATATATTTTTCCCGCCGGAAACTCAGGCAACCGTCGCCACCCTTCCCGGCGGTAACCCTGATACTGGCTTCATCGATGAATTTCATGGCTAATCCCAAATTAAGCTGAGCGCGTCTGCCGGCCCTATGTTACTCAAAAAAAAACCCTGTCGATGACAGGGCTTCTATATTTCTTCTTCGCTTCAGGCCTGCGCCACCACATTGACGTATTTGCGCTTTTTCGGTCCTTTTACACTGAATTCCACGACGCCATCTGATTTAGCGAACAGAGTGTGATCTCTGCCACAGCCGACATTAGCACCCGGATGAAACCTGGTGCCGCGCTGGCGAACAATAATATTGCCCGCGACGACCTGCTGGCCACCATAAATTTTCACACCGAGGCGTTTGGATTCAGAATCGCGTCCATTGCGCGTACTACCACCTGCTTTCTTGTGTGCCATTTCTAACCTCCGGAAATCTCTTTAATCATCACTTCGGTGAACCACTGGCGGTGTCCTGCCTGCCTGCGGTAGTGCTTACGGCGTTTCATTTTGATCACAGTGATCTTGTCCCCGCGACCGTGACGAACAACCTCGGCAGTGACTTTGCCGCCCTTTACATAAGGCGCGCCAATTTTCACATCGCTGCCTTCACCGATCATCATGACCTTCTCAAAATCAATGGTATCGCCCGCAGAGGCGTCCAGTTTTTCCAACTTCAGCACTTCACCCGGTTCTACACGGTGCTGTTTGCCACCACTTTCTATTACAGCGTACATTTCGTTTCTCTTTTCTTTCACTTGGCTCTTAAACAACTCTATTTTTAAGAACAGTGCCCGCAACGGCGGTATATTCGAAGGACTGGGTCGGATCAGTCGCCAAGCCCGATTTCAGGACGCGCAATTCTAAGCGATGAGACTGTCCCAGGCAAGCGGTTTACAGCAGTTTACACTTGACAGGAAAAGGACTCGCACCTAGCATTCCATTCCTCTTCGCCCCACAGGGCGCATGCTGCGAGCCGAAATGATGTATCCCTTCTACGATGTGGTAGCCGAAGACTTCGCTGCCGTGGATAAGCTTGTCAAGGACAGCCTCTCATCCAATGTCCCATTGGTGGAAGAGATATCCGGTTACCTGATTGAGGCAGGCGGAAAACGCCTGCGTCCTCTTCTCGTCCTGCTTTGCGCCAAGGCCTGTGGCTATGAGGGGAAAGAGCATATTAAACTGGCCGCCATCATCGAATTTCTGCATACCGCCATGCTCCTGCACGATGATGTGGTGGATGAATCAATCCTCAGACGCGGCCGAAAAACCGTCAACGCCGCCTGGGGCAACCCTGCGAGTGTCCTGGTAGGAGATTTCCTTCACTCCCGGGCTTTCGAGATGATGGTGGAAATAGGAGACATCCGGGTGATGGAAATATTGTCTCACGCGACAAACACCATTGCCGAGGGAGAGGTTCAGCAGCTGGGTAATATTCGCAATCCGGATACGACTGAAGAGAGCTATATAGAGGTCATTTCAAGAAAGACCGCCATGCTGTTCCAGGCCGCATCACATTCCGCCACTGTCTTGGCCAGTGCCAACAAAACCATCGAAGCTGCGCTTCGCGACTACGGATCACACCTCGGCATCTCATTTCAGCTGGTGGATGACTTGCTGGACTACAAGGGCAACACGGAAAATCTCGGCAAGAATGTTGGTGATGACCTGGCTGAGGGTAAAGTCACTCTGCCACTGATCATTGCCATGCGTAATGGCAACGAGCAGCAGCAGTCCTTTGTCAGAAAGGCAATTTTGTCCGGGGGCGTGGAAAATCTGGAATCAATCGTAGAAACCGTCCAGGCCACCGGCGGCTTGAAATATACAGAGGATTACGCACAGATAGAGCGAAACAAAGCGCTGCAGTGTCTGGACAAGATTGACCCATCCGCTTATAAAGAATCCATGAGCAGTATGATCAACTTTGTGGTTGATCGAAGTCATTAGCGTCGGGGTGTAGCTCAGCCTGGTAGAGCACCGTCTTCGGGAGGCGGGGGTCGTGAGTTCGAATCTCGCCATCCCGACCAATAAACATAATGCTTACAGGCATTTTTGAAATAAACTAGCTTATAATAATGAACATCGGGGTGCACAGAGGGTGCACAGTCTTGAATTTCACCGTCCTCGCACCGGTGGTTAGATTCCACCTCTGGCTACCATGTATGAAGGGTTACCCGGTTAATATCCAATCGCACTTCTGAGTGAAAACCCTTAGCGCAAATCCGCATCCCAATCCCGATTCAGCTTCTCGACCACAACGCTCAAGTGTTTTGGTTACCTTGGTCCGTCATATCTGCCTGATACATTACCCAGGTCAACTCACTAAGTTTCTCGTCGTTTACCTGTTGACCTGTATTTTTCATTAGAGATTGTATCTTGCTGTAACAACTCATCAGGCGTGCAAGATCAATATCATCGTGGGGTACTGCTAGTGGCATATTGCCAATCAGGCTT
>JACZXW010000077.1 GCA_022571415.1 Pseudomonadota bacterium | reverse complement strand
TTTCTGCGCTTCATTTTCAACATCCTCCTCTCTATCAATAGAGATTAGATGTTGCATCGACCGGTTGAGTTCACCGTTCCAAAGCGGCGTTTTTAAAGCATAGGCTGGAATTCGCTGAATATGTAGCTATGTGCCCGTTGCGGATATCAGCGGGTGGCAGGTTGCTACGTTCGCGCAAGTGAATTGAGCGACTTCAACTGCATGTTATGTTAGGGAGTCCCATCTGTTTGTGCTTGGGCCTCGTTCAAGATATCTATCATGAACACGTTAAATTTGTACTGTGGATCAGCTGACGATGTTGAGAGCGCTGCCTTCACTTCAGGCAGTCCGCTCTGCCGGTTCGCATGCGTCGATCGCCCTCTGGCTGAAAGCGAGAGACGTTGCAGTCATCGGTTCAGACGGGGTAAGCGATGTGATGCCATCGGGCGTGGAAGGCCTGGCCAATCCGTTACACGAATTGGTGTTGGTGGGCCTGGGAATGCCGATTCTCGACAATCTCGATCTGGATCCTTTGGCCGAGGCGGCCAGGGAAAGAAATCGTTGGACGTTTTTGTTCGTCGGGTCCCCGCTGAGGGTGGTTGGGGGTACGGGATCACCGATGAATCCGATTGCCATTTTCTAATATTTCTAACCTCCAATCGAACGATCGGTAGCCACGAAGAAGCCTGCCATACATATCGTATGGCAGGCTTGGTTCGTGTCGTTATCTGGTGTTAGTCGTCGCCGGCCCGACTCAACCGATTCACGGGTTCGTCGTTATTGTCGTCCAGGTAACGCCAGGTGACCGCACCAAACAGCATCTCTTCAAAGGTTTGTTCACCCCACGTCACTTCGATGCTGGGATCGGGATTGGCGGCGTTCTGCGCCGAATTGTCATAGGTGGTGTGGTGCACAAGCGTGGTTCCGGCAGGCAGCAGCTTCGGCTCGGCAAATTCGTAGCTGGTCTGCCAGTTGAAATCGTACTTCGGTACGGACAACAATATCTCTTCATCACCGTTCGGGTAGATGGCGATGAAATCAGACGCCGTTCCCCGGAAGTGAGAATGCGGCAGCAAGCTATACAGCAAAACATCACGTTTCAACACTTGTGATGCCGACTCCGTATGAGCCTTGGTATTGGCCGGGATTTTGATTTTCGTGTTCATCAACACCGTACCGGCAAGCTGATGCTCGGGCGGCTCGTCGTGGAAATAAATGCCAAACCGGGATTTGTCCGTACCAGCCTTGCCGTACGTGGTGTAGTGCATCTGAAACATAAAGGTAGATCCCGCTGGAAGCAACGTACCCGTTCCCTCGGGGAATATTTCCGTTGAATTTCCGGGCACGTACCCGCCCAGGGTTCCCTTGGTAACAAATCTTCGCCTTGGATTTTCGGCTTCGGGATGTTCTTCGCCAAACATGGTAATGACGTGGTGTAGTGCTGATCGATCACCCGGGAGAATTTCCACCGCGCGAACCCATACATCGTGATCGAGGGGGTTGGCCACCCGCTGGTATTGATAATCGACGATACCCGTCGCAGGAAATGAATGCGGGGTGATTTCGACGATCAGATCCGGCTCGCCCATGCCCCACTCGGGCCAGACCTTGGTACTTTCGGCAAGTGGATCCGGTCCATCACCGCGTGGTGCACCGGCTTCCACCCAATGCACCAGCGTTTGCACTTGTCCCGCCGTGAGCGATCGATCATTGGCCCATGTGCCATGATGCGGATCGGCGTGCCAGGGCGGCATCCGCTTGGTGCGAATGACTTCACGGATCATGGGCGCAAAGCCACGGACCATGTTGTATTCCGTCATCGCCCAGGGACCGATGCCCCCTTCACGATGACAGGTTACGCAGTTTTCCTGGAGCATCGGCGCGATCGTCTCTGAATATGAGATCTGCGCGTGCGCGGCAACGGCACGCTTGCCGGTCTCCGGGAAGTTGATCAAGCACCCAACCGACTCTGCGTGCGCAACCTCGACGGTTTCACCCGCAACCATTTGCTCGAGTGCATCGGCAAGGTAGTGATGTTTGGCTTCCGCCTTCTGGTTTTCATACGTGAGACGGTCATCCAGGGCACCGTGGTAGGCCACGGTCCAGGTCCTGGGATCCACCACAAATACTTCGCCCGTACGCACCAGACCCAGAGATTCGCCGATGAGCTGTGTATCGTCGATCAGAATTGGTATATCGATACCGAATTCTTCCGCTTCCTTCGCAATCGATGCGCGATTGTCCTGAAGGTTGGCATTGATCATCCGGAATTCCACGCCTTGGGATTCAAAGGTATCGCGAATCTCTTTCAAACGAGGCAGAGCGTTTCGCACGATGGGACAACCATTTCCCTGGACCATGAACACGACGGCTTTCGCGTCGGACAGGTAATACAGTTCGTGGGATTTCCCGTCATGATCAAACAGCCGGAAGTTATCGACATGGTCGTTGGGAGCAAGCGCCGATGCAGTGGCCGAGGCCAGCAAAAGCGCGAGCACTATAGAAAGACGTCTCATCTAGTCAAATCCTCTTTGGTATGGCTTATGGCTCGAGCTACGGCAGTATACCCACTAAAACATTACCTTTTCTCCCCAAACTAACGTTAAAAGTGTCTGAGCGAGGCGTTATTTCACACTTTTCGGGGTGAATGAGCCATTTGAGCATCTGTGCCAGTGCCGCGTTCGACCCCGGCGCGCCTGTAGTACCGAATCGATAGTGACAACACTGCCGCTAAGTCTCACAACCCATCGCGCGTTTAGCCGTGCGTTGTCGAGTACCTGAGCGTATGATGCCGCCGTTACAAGATGACAGGTCAGATATGGATTTACTGGTTTGGAGTTTCCTCGGGGGCCTGCTTGCTGCAGCCGGCGGGTATTACGTCGCACGATTCACCGGATCCGGCCGCAAGACTCAAGAATTGCAATTGCAACTCGAAGCCAAACGGGCTGAGTTGGACGATTACCGCCGTGTGGTTTTCGAGCAGTTTGGCGAAACCGCGCAGAAATTCAAAACGCTGAATGATTCCTACGTCGACCTGCACCGGCAACTTGCCAAAAGCGCGAGTTGTTAATTCTGAAAAAGGGTTTATAGCTAACCACAATGTAAGTTGGATTTGGCTGAAAAAGGGTCTTTGTCCTTCTTATACTCAACATCACCTGCTGAAATAGCCTTATCTAATAGACTGTATTGTGTCAGAGGAGCCGCCTCGCTCAATGACTATATTTGGCCGTTTTCTACATAAATCGACTCATTGCTCAGACTGGTCTTGCCCTGAAATAGTGGACACCTAAAATAGGCGCTATAAGCGCTAGGAGGTGTCTAGATGACAAAAAGCAAACGATCGCAACGCTTCAGTGCGGAGTTCAAGCGAGAAGCAATTCGACGAGCAAGTGAAGACGGGGTAACTGATAAATCAGTTTGTAAAGAATTGGGAATCAGTACGCGCCAGTTTCGGCGCTGGCGCGATGAATTCCATTTGTTAGGGACGCAGGCGTTTCCGGGCCAGGGTCGAACACGAGATGCGGAGCTGGCCGATCTCAAGCGTGAGCTATCTCAAGTGAAGAAGGAACGTGATTTTTTAAAGGAAGCGGCGGCGTACTTTGCCAAGGAGTCGAAATGAGATACGCCTGTATCGATCGACGCCGCGATAGTTATCCAGTTCGTATGATGTGTCCATTGCTTGACGTGTCTCGTAGTGGTTACTACGCCTGGCGAATTCGCCCACAAAGTGCGCGAGCAAAAGCAGATCAAGAGCTGTTGGACAAGATAAAGCACATTCATGCCGATAATTACGGTGTTTATGGCAGCCCACGAATACATGCAGAGCTGCTTGATAATGGCTACCAGGTGGGACGACACAAGGTGGCGAAACTGATGCATTTAGAGGGACTTAGAGGATGTCCGAAGCGGCGCTTTGTGGTCACGACAAAACGTGAGCTGTCACATCGAGTCGCCGATAATTTACTCAAGCAAGACTTCTCAGCTAAAGCGCCGAACGAGCGTTGGGTTGCCGACATGACCTATATCGCGACTCATCAAGGATGGCTATATCTGGCTGTAGTGATGGATCTTTACTCACGCAGAATAGTCGGTTGGTCGATGAGTCAATGGATGAGTCGACATGTTGTTATAGACGCGTTAGGGATGGCGATCAATGCGCGTCAACCAGAAGGGAAACTGATCCATCATTCCGATCGAGGCGGCCAATACACCAGTGATGACTTCAGAGATGAGCTTGATCGGTACGGCATCAAATGTAGTATGAGTGGTACCGGCAACTGCTATGACAATGCGGCAGTTGAAAGTTTTTTTGGGTTACTTAAACGAGAGCGAATCAATCGGGTTAAATATCTAACGCGGGACGAAGCACGTGCAGATGTGTTTGACTACATTGAGTGTTTTTACAATCGAAAACGTCGACATGGATATGTCGGCAACATCAGCCCGGCTGACTTTGAAAAGAGGACAACCGGTCTTAACCAAATGGTCCACTAAACGGGGTAAGACCATACTGCTCCGAAGCGGGCAGGAAATATAAGAGGGTCAGAATCACAAATTCGGTCGGTATGTGCCCGAAGCAGACATCTCGACCTATTGATCTTGAAGAACAATCTGAGCGTGCAAATACTGCTCAGTATGTGTCACCTTCGAGTCCAGTAGTTCCAGCATTTCGCCAAAGCGTGGATTGTCCCTGATTGGGTCCCGCAAGGGGGCAAGAAACAGGCTATCAATCATCAATGAATCCAGGCGTGGCGCCTCCCCCCTTGCCTGAAGACAGCTTCAACGCTGGTCGAACTTGATTTCATACACTCTGAAATGAATCGTGTCGCCCATCGGTGATGCGTCGGCGTTGGCGGCGCATGCCGCGGCGTAGAACACCACAGACCGCTTGATGTTTACAGGCGCCTGCCAGCGCAATCCCCAGGCTACGCTGTCTTCCTGCCGCAACGGCAGAATTGATCGCACGCTCGCTGCAACTGCCTCGGTGCCTGGTACTGAAGCGACAAAGGTACCAGCCGGTTGTTCAGTTGTGCGCACGAAAATCTGGAACCCTGCAGTGCTGAATTTGCCCTTGAGTACCAACGTCAGTTCGTATGTCGCCCCGGGCATGACCTTTTGCGGCACTCCCAGCAGGGTCAGATCTCGCGAATTGTTGACCGCTTCCCGGTCAAAATGGCAGGTTGCGCAGTTTTCCGCCGCCGCCGCATTCGCGGTACCCCAGGGCGCTCCGTCAGAGAACGCGTTCGCGGTGCCCGGACCAGACGTCGCGACAAGAATACAGCAAAATGTCAGGCAACTCGCACGAAGCATTACGGCGAATCTCGTTTGCCAGGCTCGACGATGGCACGTCCGATAGTGTTTTTATCCGTGCCGAACCACACGGCACCCGATGCCTCGTGGTAGTGCATGTGCCGGACAGTTCCGCCACCTGACGGAATAGGGGTGGCCGCGATGAACGCCTCCTCCAGCGGGTCAAACCCGATGAAGACGTTGGGTTTCACCCCCGACGCCACCATCCAAAGCCTGCCGCTTTTGTCCGCAGCCATTGCATAGGGCCGTGAATCCTCACCTTGAGGCAACTGCCATTCGGTGATCGCGGTCGATTTCGGATCGTATACCCCAAGCCTGCCCTTGGCGTAATCGACATACCATACGCGTCCATCGCGCGTTATTTCAAGGCGTCGTGGACGCGCCTCCGGACGAGGTAACTCAATCTCCTCGAGCACCAGCGTTGCTGGGTCGACGCGCACGATTTTGTTTGATCCGAATAGAACCACCCACACGAACCCGTCCGGGGCAATTTTGATGCCATAGGGTCGTGATCGCGGCGTTTTTGAACGTACGAGATCGATCTTCCGTGACGCAACATGAAGACGACCGATCATGTTGCCACCCTGAACAGTAAACCAGATGTTCTGTTCACCGGAATCGAATATCAGCGTGTGTGGATCACGCGCCTCCGCGTCGGGCATCGTGATCTCGTCGATTATTTTTGTCCTGGGGTCATATCGACCAATCAGTCGATTCCGATTCCCTGCATACCACACGATTCCATCACTGCCGACAATCAAGTTGTGGGGGCCGGAGCCCGGTTTCAGGTCCGTTTTCTCGAACTTGCCGCTGACCGTGTTGAGATTGGCCAGGAAGCCGCTGCGCTGACCAACAAACCACACTGACGTAGCGCTTTCCGCAAACGGGTCACGCGGGCGCGACTGTTCATACGGCACGTGCCATTCACGAATGTCGAGCGTTTGTTGTGCCTGCGTCGCAATAGCCAGCAGCGACAGCGTAATTGCAATAAAAAACACTAATATTCGCACTTTTTTCTCCCTCACAGTTATGCCGCCATGATAGCGAACTCCCGGGCTACGTTTCTACAGCTCTTAAAGGTCCGACGATGTGTCGCGCCAAACGCTGGAAACAGTGACGTGGTGAACATGAGAAACTATAAAACATCCTCTTGAGTGAGTTTATGCGGTGCAGCAGAAATGAGGTCACACTGAATGTTATGTAAGAGCTTTTCTAGTGTCGCGAACGGGAAGAATCGTCGATACTTCAGTCGGGCTGTCTCGCGCAATCCGAATAAAAAGTCGACCTATTTGTTATGGCAATTGCTGGCGGTTATGACCGTTCTCGACATAAATCGACTGAATACTGAGACTGACGTAATCGGTCGCTAACCGCTCCTAACCGGACACGAAAAGTAACGAGAAACGGGCCGCCAATTCGGTCGGTATGTGCCCATTGCAGACAAGCATCAATTCGAGGAGAGTGAAATTAATTGGTATCTCGTACGCGGCTATGGCTTACTTTCTAATCCTTGTTCACCCGGGTGTTAGACTGATTACGATCCCTAATACCAAATCAATTCATGCCCAGAGGAGTTTCGGATGATCTTACATTGGATTAAACGCTTTTTTAGCTTGTTGTGGGATGGCCTCAAGGTTGTTCATTCGCTTGTTTTTGGTATTCTTTCTATTCTGATTGTTGTAGCGATCGTAGCAGTAGTAGCAGAACGGGAATCTCCTGAGGTTCCAGATGGCGGTGCCCTTGTGCTAAATCCCAAGGGTGTGCTCGTTGAGCAGAAAACTGCGTTGGATCCAGCAGCATTGTTGCGGTCTGGAAAACTCCCAGAAGAGGTGTTGGTTAAAGACATAGTTGATGCCCTTGCATTGGCAAAAACGGATGATCGAATAGGACTCCTGGTTTTGGACCTCGATGGCCTTACTGGTGGGTTGCTACCAAAATTTGAACGAATTTCAAAAGCAATTGCGAGTTTTAAAGAAGGTGGTAAGAAGGTCGTCGCCGTCGGCAACAACTATACACAGTCGGGTCTATTTCTTGCGGTACAGGCCGACGAAGTACTGCTGGATCCGGAAGGTATTGCCTTACCCGAGGGGTATGGCATGTATCGCACCTACTACAAGACGCTGCTGGAAAATTTTGACGTTACGATAAATTTGTACAAGGTCGGAAAATACAAATCAGCCGCTGAACCCTATTTTCGAGATAGTATGTCAGATGAAGATCGTGAAGCACGACTTGGTATTCTTAATGCCTGGTGGAGTGCGTATACAACGTCTGTTGAAGAAGCCAGGAACTTAACTGAAGGCAGCTTGAACGAAATGTTGCATGATCTTCCAAATCAGCTTCGTCAGGTTGAAGGAAATCCAGCACAACTCGCACTGAAAATGAAGTTGATTGATCGGCTGATGGCAGCAGATGAACGACGAGCCTACCTTAGAAAACTCGCTGGCGAGGATGAAGAGACGGGAGAGTATCGTCGAATATCATTTGAAGATTACCTGACCGTCAGCAGAAAGCCCGTTGAACACAAGGATAATAAGATAGCGGTTATCACGGCAGTTGGCGGAATCGTAGACGGGGATGCCCCAGCTGGTGGAATTGGCAGTAGTTCACTAACAAAACTCATCAGGAAGGCATACAAAGACGATAAAGTGAAAGCCATCGTACTGCGAGTAGATTCAGGCGGTGGTAGCAAGACTGCATCAGAGATTATACGTAGAGAACTGGAATATGTTCAGAAGCAAGGTATCCCAGTTATCGCTTCCATGGGTTCAGTAGCGGCGTCTGGTGGCTACTGGATTTCCGCTACTGCTGATCAAATCTGGGCGTTACCAACAACGGTTACAGGTTCCATTGGTATTTTTGGATTGATCCCCACCATTGAGAACACGTTGGCACGTTATGGAGTACATTCAGACGGCGTTGCAACTACGCCTTTTGCGGGAGGTGCAAGTATCGAGCGAGGTGTTTCTGCTTACTACGGCGAGATAATTCAGGAAGTGATCGAAGCTGGTTACTCACAGTTTCTGGCTACCGTCGCTAAAGGGAGAAACATGACGCCGGAGGCCGTCCATGAAATCGCACAGGGTCGGGTTTGGACTGGTGAGAAAGCTCTGGAACTTGGATTAGTAGATAGGTTAGGCGATCTGGAGCAGGCAATTGAGGCAGCTGCTGGATTGGCAAATCTCGAAGACTATTCGGTCTGGTATGTGGAGCCGGAAAAGTCCTTCAAGGAAACGGTTATTAATGAACTCATGGCTGAAATCATCATTCTGCGTGAGGATTCAAGAATCGACCCCGTTTCGAAGTTGATGGGCCACTTAAAAAGGGAACTCGAATTTCTAGGTCAACTGAACGACCCAAAGGGAGCCTATGTGATTTGTACCGAATGTCCAATGAACCTCTAGTCTAGCCACCTAGTGGTCTGTAATAATGATAGTCATAATGCAGATCACTTGCTGAAATAGCTTTATTTAATAGACTGTATTGTGTCCGAGGAGCCGCCTCACTCGATGTCGGCTTTTGGCCGGACAGAGACAGAGTTGAACCCCGTGGTTTCTCATTGGTTTTCGCCGGTGATCTCTCCAAAGCGGTCAGAAAATCTATGAAGGTTAGGATTGTTAATGCGGTCGGCCAGTGCCCATAGCCGACCTCTATCATTTCTGAATGAGGTGTTAAATACTCACAAGAAAATGGGAACTTGCTGGTAACAACGGCATATTTCACCCATAGGTATTATAGAGAGCGTCAACTGATACTGGCTGCACATCAATCAATGTGCAGACCAGGATGTTATATTCACTGGAGGATCTTGCCGAAGGGCCTCCTACGTACTATGAGCGTCACAAGCCAGAGACCACTCTGCTTTACCAGATTGTTGAGGGATCATTGAATTGACGGCTTCTCGACTCGTCCAACGGGCGCTTCCCAGAGGCTCTCTCTCCTAGGTTCTGCTTGCAAGGATTTGCCTGATTTTCGTATGTTCTTTCTCGTTGAAATTGAATCGCATGAAAATCATGGCACCAAAAAAGTATCCAGCGGCTGGTAACAATGCGAACAGTGTGCGCAGCGCAAGCTTTGTCGATTCGGATTGTTCTACGTTAGGTTCAAAACCGACCGCCTGGAGAACAAAACCGGTAACAATTGCGGTTAGGGACCCCGCCCCTTTGCGGACCATATTCCAGACCGCATAGTAGGTGCCTTCCTTTCGCTCACCGGTTAGGTATTCGTCATAATCGATGATGTCGGCTTTGATTGCGGGAGCAACAACCGCGCCGATTCCCCCTGCGGTTCCTAAAATAAATGACAATATCCAGATGAGGATTGGCTGCTCCAACGCGAAAAAGTAACCCACGAAAACAAACGCGCTTAACCACATTGAGGTTGCCCAGAGTGGTTTCTTGCCGGTAATGGTGGAAAGTTTGATCCAAAGGGGCGCGAATGCAATTTGTGGGACAAAGTAAACGACTAGAACGGAAACAAAAAATACGGAAGAATCCACCGGCAGACTATCCGCTGGGATCACATAGGACACGATGTAAGGAACGATCAAACCGATGCTGGCGGCGCCAAAAGTCTCAATGCCATAAACGACAAGCAACAATCGCGCGTGTGGATTGCGAAAGACGTCGGCAAAAGATTTAAACGGATTTTTTGCGCCGCGATCCTGAAAATCGCCTCGTTCGGGCAACAACCAGGTTGAACCCAGAACCAGCACGCAGATCAACACGGCGGAAATCGCGGATAAGATAATCGCCCATGTTCGTTTGTCTTCGCCGCTGACCATCAAGTACAGCGAGACCAGCCCCATGAGTGAACCTATCGCTCCAATCATATGGCTGTATCCATAGAGTCGCGTGCGTTCGTGATAGTTCGGCGTGAGCTCGACGCCGAGGGCACCATGGGGTACCCAGAAGGCTGTGCTTGCTGTTTCATAGATAAAGAGTGCCAGAGCCATCCAGCCGATGAGAATTAAACCTTCCAGCGCAGACGGTGGTGACCAGATCATGAACATCCCCAGACTCATGGGGACCGCGCTGATAAACATCCAAAAGCGGCGTCGACCAAAGCGAGAGCGGGTTCGATCAGACCAGTACCCCGCAACAGGATCGGTAACGCCATCCCACAGACGCGAGGCGGCGATGAGAGCGCCCATTGCAGCAGGTGCAATCAGTAAAACATCTGTCGAGAACTTCATCAGGTAGGTGGTAAACAGCACACTCATAATGCCAAAACCAATTCTTGGCATGGAATAGGCCCAGATGACGCCGGTGGTCAGTCTTTCTGCGCCAGCTATACCTGCGGCTGTGACGGTTAGGTCATGTTTCGTTGTCGAATGCTCGGTCACATGTGGCCAGGATATTTCATCAAGCGAATTTTACGGGCAATACTGCAAAGAAGGTTGGACAAACAATGGAATCTGTCTCAGCTGTCGCAACGGCTCAAGCATTTTGTTCAAGATTCGCAGCAGGATTGTTCAGTATAGATCTTAAGGGCTTTGTTAGGCTTCAAACACATTAGGTTGAGTCACCGGTCGCGTCAAGCAAGCGTGGATTGACTAGTAGCCGTATTTGGAGCGATTATTAACGGTCGCTGCAGTTCTTTACAGAGGATTCTCAAGTTTCCAGGTATGTCGTTGGCAGCGGTGACTTTCAAAACAAGAGGATTAAAAAATGCCTAAATACCATTTGGTCAGTTCTGTCACCTGACCCTGGGTACAGCGCGCGGTCATTGTACTGCGGGCTAAAGACGTCGAGTTCGATGTCACCTATATTAATTTACGCGAGAAACCGGACTGGTTCCTTGAAATTTCACCCCACGGTAAAGTGCCAGTGCTCAAAGTGGACGATGACGTCCTATTCGAGTCAAACGCCATTGCCGAGTATCTGGAGGAAACTGTAGAGCCAGCGCTTCACCCTGCAGATCCGATTAAAAGAGCTCGAAACCGAGCTTGGACAGACTTTGTGCCGGACTTTTCGAGACAGTTGGGTACGGTGACCTACGCCAAAGATGCCGGAGCCCTGGCCGAGGCGATGGACAAAGTGCCAAAGACTTTAACCCGTCTGGAAGCCGCCATTGAAAACGAAAGAGAAAACGATGGCCCCTACTTCAACGGTGATTCACTTAGCCTTGTTGATGCCTCGTACGCACCGTTCTTGCAACGTTTCTCAATTGCTGAGCAGTATATACAAAGTGGGTTGCTCAAGGACTTTCCCTATCTGCAGAAATGGACCGATGCACTGGTTAGCAATGAGGTCGTCGAAAACTCGGTGGCGCCGGAATTTTATGACGTATTTGAAGATATGCTGAAGCGTCGTGGGACATTAGCCGCGGAGAACCGTGATGGTGGTCGTGCGGCACGGGTTTAGGCAGGGTCCAGTTCATCCTGATGGCAGCGCTAATCGGTGCGAGTCACGCGGATCAACTTGAAGTTAGTTTCGATGAGATTTACCCATGCCGAGATGCGGTCTGGTGATCGTGACCTCGCCGTTCCATCGCGGCGATATTGTTAGCGGCCTTAGCTTGACAGACTTTGGCGTTATAAAATTGAGGAAGACACTGCACTGGGTCAGAGCTAGTGCCACTTCATCACGCCAGGCAAAACCGGGACTGATGCCTTCGTCGTACCAGATATTGAATCCTGCCTCTTTCAGCCAGACCAATTCGGAATACACAGCAGAGGAGTTGCTATGTGAGTAGATCACGAAAACGTACGGTTCAGCACCCTTATAGGCTGGGAATGGTCGATCCATTGATATTTGCACTTGTTAAGCGTGTCTCAAGGGTGCTCGTAAAGTGTCATGTAATCAAGTTAGTCAAAAACCTGAGAAACGCCGGTGTTGGCCGAA
>JACZXW010000076.1 GCA_022571415.1 Pseudomonadota bacterium | reverse complement strand
CCATGCCTGCAGCGGATTCATCGGCATAATTGCCGGAACCGCTGGGAGGGGGCATTGCGGCACCCCATGGAAAGCGGGAAGGGGCGGGACCAGCGGCGTATCGTGCCGCCCAGGCCCATTCGGCTTCCGTCGGCAGGCGATAACCGATGGTGGTCGGAGAGATCAGTTGCCATTTCCCTTGTTGTTGCTCATAAGCCGCAGGAAGCTGATCTTTTTCGCTAAGCCAGTTACAGAAACGGACCGCCGCATCCCACGGTATATTCACGACTGGACGTTTATCCTCATTTAGCATCGACCTGCCAAATACGCCCGAATCATGGCTGGGGTCAAAGGATTTAAACTGTTTGTTGGTGACCTCATGGATTCCAAGGTAGTAGGCTTTGGTCAACACAACATCTTTTTGTATCTCGTTGGATCGTCTGCCGCGTTCTCGTCGTCCGGCGCCCATATTTAGTTTATCAGGAAGGATGAGTTTCAACGTTTGCCCTGAGCTGGCGATAATCGCCTGGGGGATTGCCGCGACCCTTGCTTCATCTTCAGTTTGTAAGGTAATGAGTAATTGTTGCGACAAACCTGGTTGTGGCGTAATAGTTGTCTCGTAAGTCGCATATCCATCCTTTACGATTATGAGCGCATGTCGACTTGCGGTCAGGACAAGTAGCTGCGAGGGGTCGCCGACGGAATTTCCGTCGACGAACAGTTCACCGCCCAGGGGTTTGACCTGGATTCGGATCTCGCCAACAATAGGATTAAGGGCTAAATTCAAAGATATATCTTCCTCTGGCTCAACTTGAATATCCTGGCGGATTTGTTCATAGCCAGCCTTCGACAACAGGACCTGATAGGATTTGCCCGGTGCTAGTGTGACAGACAAGGGAGTTTGCCCACTGTATCTCTGATTGATGGTAACGTTCACACCAGGGGGGTTGGTTTTTATGGAGACTTTTCCGTCTGATTTGATCAGAATTATCTCTGCAAGTTGTTGAGGTTCTCCGTGAATTACATCGAGTTCAGATTGCCATACTTTGTACCCGGGTTTTTTGATTCTTAGCTGCCGAGTCCCTTCCAGTATTTCAACTACTGCCGGCGTGCTCGCCAGTTCCACTTGGTCTACATAGACCGTGGCATCCGGAGGTAGCGAGCTGAAAGTGATCTCAGCCCAGGCCGGTTCCAGTTCTGCCTTGAGGGTTTGTTTCAGCCGTCTTCCTTCGATTTCGATTTCAGTCTCATAGGGAAGGTATCGCTCGGAGCGCAGCGATATATCGTGCAGACCGGCTTCAATTTCCTCGATTACCAGCGGTGCCCGCCCGACGGAAACCTGATCGATGAATACTTGCACATCAACTTCCGGGATTGACTCAATTGCCAGGACTCCAGGTAATTTGATCATGTCAAAGTCAAAATCCTGATCGGGATCACCCCCCACCTGGATGGATTCGATCAAGTTTTTGTATCCCGGGAGTTCTGCTGCGATAGTGTAATCACCGGGTATCATCAGGAACCTTCTCCCCAGCTGGTAGGTAAAAAAGCCCTCTGTGATTTCCAGATCCTTGGGGATCGGTGAGATATTGAAGCGAACCGCCGTCGCCGTGAACATAAATATTGCAGCAACAGACAACGCAGCGAATACCAGGCCGATAGCGATGGGAATCGGTTTTAAAACCAGCTTTTTCTTTTTAGTGCTGGGGGCGACTCGAGTAAACGGAGTTGCTTCAATGGCAACGTTGTTTTTTGCTGGTTCTACGTCTGCCATGTTAGATTTTTTCGGTGCAGCTGATGTAGATTGGCTGAACAAGTTCGCCTGCTAATAAAGTCAGTTGAAAGCGTACATCACGGTACCCTCGACGTTTCCCAACTATGGTGTAATCCCCGGGATAGAGTTGCACTTCACTATTACTGATTTTGCCGAAGCTGCCCACCCTGTAAATAGTGACATCGGTCTTGTTGTCTGAGTTGAGTTCTATCGTAATGGGAATACGCGCTACTGTTATCAACATGGACAGGGTTGAAAGCTGCTGCTTCAAGAGCGATCCGGGTTGGCGATATCTACTGGCGCTGACCAGGGCTGTCTTTGCGCTAGCGAGTTCATCATCCTCACGCATCAGGGTAGGCTGCGCTAAAAATCTGTTCAGCGCCAAGTCAAGTTCCAGTCTCTCCTTAACCGCAAGTAGGCCGTTAACGGCAAACACCAGGGTCTCGTCAAGCTTCAGTACTGATTCATATTCGTTGATGGCGCCTGGCCAGTCCTCTTTTTGTTCAAATTCCGTAGCTGCTTTTTTGTGGTGATCAATGGTGTCCATACGTTGCGCAATATGTATCTGCAAAAGACCATCGTTAGGTTCCTGTGATTTCGGAAAAATTTCCTGCGCCGTGACAAAAGCCTGTCTTGATTGCTCGTATTGTTTTGCGGCGAGTCTGGAGAAGCCAGCCGACATTGCGTCAGTGAATTTTGTCTGGGCTATTTTCGAACGTACCCGCGCGACTCCTGCGATGGCAGCCTGCCATTTCGGATCGAGTCTTGTTGCATCCCGATAGGATCTGAGCGCTTCAGGCAAGGATGACGACCGCTCATGCCGGTCACCGGATTTCATGTGGGTCAAAACCTCATCCAGATTTTCCGCTCGGTGCAGCTGTGTTTCGATATCCGTATCGTCACGTTCGATTGCATGTGCGATCGACCAGGCGGTGATGGCAGCTTCGACTTCTCCAGCGTTAAGCGCGGCTTCCCCGATTTTGATATTTTCTTGCAGAACGCCCGGGATGCCCTTTTCTAGTTCACCGAGCCGATCAATCGCGGTTTCATAAGTATCCGTTGCCTCCCCGAATTTTTCTTCGCGGTACAACGAGTCGCCAGAATCAGCCAGGTGGCTGATTTCATCATAGGTTTCGCCTGCCCACAGCTGCACGCCCAGGTCTTCCAGTTCAATCTGCGCTCGCAGCAGCAGGGCAGCGATGCGTTGACCCTCACTTTTTAAAAATTCCAATTGTGCGATTTGGAGGGGCGCCAGCGCCTCCTTTTCTGGTTCGGTACTTATGCTGGGAGCAGCTGGTCCGGCAACGGTCGTCTTGGAAGGGGTTATCTCTTCGCGCGAAATATCTAGGACCCTTTGTGAGTTCGGCAGGATAAAAAAGACGAATCCAGCTAAGACCAACAGGATTGCCAGACCTGACAAAACCACAGTCGAGGAGACCAGGTGGCGTTCCTGCGGCAATTGATGAACCTTTGAGCGGGTTGTACTGACGGCGGCCGGTCTGCTTGAACGGCTAAAAGTTGTCTGGCGTATTTCATTAGGTTGTGCTGCTGTAATGCCCTTGGCATGGTTGCCGAGCACTTCTTTTGCCTCGCCAAGATTAGCTAATCGATCGTATGGCGAGGGCGCAAGCATGGCAGCAACGGTTTGCCGTACTTGCGCAGGTAGGGGTGAATTAGCCTCGAATGTTGCTCCCGGGTGCCAGCTCTGCCCGGTAAGCAATAAGAAAACGATACAGCCGAGCGAATAGACATCGTCTGATGAGTCAGGCGCCTGCCCCTGTAGAACCTCGCTGGTCAGGTAAGCAGGATTGTCGTCGGATAAGAGGGCAGGCAGGGAAAACCCGGTTATGTGCAACTGACCCTGCTCATCCACCAGTAAATTTCCGGGGTGCAGGTGGCCGTGGCTGATATGCAGGCTGTGGGCAAACTCCAATACTGAGAAAAGCTGCTCAAGCAGGGGCCAGCTTTCCGTGAAGTTGGTCCTGCCCGGGTCGAATTTGTTTGCGGACCTGACATAACTCGAGGAAATGAAGAGATTGCCATCGACCACCCCGCATTGGTTATTTCTAACGATGTTAAGGTGTATCAGGCCGCGAGATGCCTGCAACGCCGCCTGTGATTTCTCCAGTAGGTCGGCATGCCCGTCAAAAATTTTCACACAGACACGTTCGTCGCTCTCCTTGTCTAGAGCAAGCCAGACTTCAGCAGAATCTGACTGGGCGATCTGATGGAGTAGGGAGTAACGGACAGAAAAGTCCTGTCCTTCGACAAATTCAAGAGTCATGGTTTATTCACATCCCGGGTCGGCAAAAGCGGTACCTACTCGACAGTAACGCCAGTCTCTTCAACGTAGATTTCCTTGAGAATCCCGCGCCATTGCTGGTACTGGGCATCGGCGGTACCGGTGAGTTCAATCGTCTTGCCTTCAATGTCCAGGACATAGGGTGTGATTTCTGAACCCAATGATTGGCTCAGCTCGCGTAGGGATTCAGCGTGAATTTCTGCTTCTTTACGCCGGTCCAACCCGCTCTTGATCGCGCTGATGCCGCCTAGCACGGCGCCGGTTGAAGCCGCATCTCCAGCCCAGGTCTGGCTCTTGTTTGCCGCAACCATGCCCCCGCCGATCAGCGCCGCACCGAGAAGCAGTCTGTTCCTGGCCTGTCTTTGCATTTGCCTCAGGCGAACGGCTTCATCATAGGTAGCATGCCTCCATTCATCATAGGAGGGTTTCATATCCCGGTGAAACCGGCCGTAGTAGTCGTCGAGGGTGTCGATAAACAGGTATTCCTGTTCCTTGATCCGGTCAACCCGAACGAGCATTGCATCGTTACTGGCGGGTAGCTGGCCAATATCCACATTACCGCGCCGATTTTCCACAAGATAGTCACCGAACGCCTCCGGAGACAAGTAGCGGGCGTATTTCAATGAGGAGACCTGTCTGATTTTGGCGATCTGCGCGGCAGAATATTTCTGACGAGCCAGCAGTAGATCATTTGCGATGTCGTTGTACAGATCCTGGAACGGGTCTTCTTTGGGAGATCGGTAAGAAAACTTGCTGGCTGTATCCTTGTACACCTTGTTGAGCCAGACGTTTCCCGTCGAATCGGTGGCACGCATACTGACCTTTAGCTGTTCCCCATCTGATACCAGAATTTCCCCGGACAACTGGAGATCCACGGCTTCAGAGTGTTCCGGAATTACCCGCACTGCACCCCAGTTACCGGTTAACTCCAGTGTATCTTTCAGTTGATAAGCGATAAACCGGGATTCAGCTTTGCGCACGTCCGCGACGACCAGGCTCTTTGAGTCGTTTTCATCGACTTTCTCAAGGTTAGGATTGAGAGGCAATATGCCAATGTCAATTAGGAGTTCAAACGGTATCTGTTCAGCAGACTGGATAGCGGGTGTTGAATTTGCGGTAACAATCTCTGTTGAAACACATGCCTGGGAAAACAGGATAGGTACCAATATCAGACTTTTGAACAAGGGTTTCTTCATGTTATTCATAATTTTGAGTGAACTATAGACCTGATTTATATCGTTTATATTCTTCCCAGAGCTTCGCTTTTAACTCTGGATCTCTTTCGGCGACTGCGGCTTCTCGAAGTTGTTGGGCAACTATGTCGTCTCCCTGGGGAGAGGGGATGTCTTCCGGGACTGCATTCACCTGGGCGCTCGCCACTCTCACCTCCTCAATACTCTCTTGCATTCTGCCTTGTTGGATCTCTTGAGCGGAGGGTTTCATTCCATCGTCTTCCATTGGTTCATCGTCACCAGCAGAAACACTGCCCAGAATTACTATCCCGGGGATAGCCTCATTGGAGGTTGGAGCTGGTGTCGAGTCGATGACGCTTCTACGCGCTTCCAGAATTTCGCCCTCAAAAATCAGCAGGGACTCACTCAGTTCCTGATCCAATTCACTCATTCTGCCGCCTGCATCAGGGATGCCGGAAAAATCCGGTAACGCTATCTCGCTCGACAAAATGGAATTTGTTGCGATGACGATAGCAATATTAGCGTCATTCAGCGCATCTTCCGCGTCGTTGAAGATGTCCTCCATGTCGGGGTCTGCTCTTGCAGCTATCAGATCCTGGCCCGCGACAATAATAGCGATTCTGGCACGGGCGAGCGCTTCCCTCGCGGCGGTAATTTCCTCTTCCGTTGCGGTATTTTCGAGAGCACCACCCGCCGTTTGCAAGGCGGTGCCAGCCTCCTGCAAAGCTTCCGTCGCGGCGCGAATTTCATCGCTGAGAGATACTGACCCCGCAGTCATTTCGCCTGTTTCACCCGCCATCATCGGGTCGGACTGTCCACTCGGAGAAGGCTCTCCATCTGCTGAGGGCTCTCCATCCGCTGAGGGCTCTCCATCCGCTGAGGGCTCTCCATCCGCTGAGGGCTCTGCATCACTGTCTGCAAATATTTCTGACTCGGAATCTGTTGTATCTTCGCTTTCCGGCATCAGTGGATCTGGCTCGTCTGAACCGGTTTCGGTGATTAACGGATCCTGGGGCAGGTCGCTTGGCTGTCCTCCTGCTGAGGGCGTCCCACCCGCTGAGGGCTCTTTACCAGCTGAGGGCTCTTTACCGGCTGAGGGCTCTCCCCCTGCTTGTTGAGCGATGTCTTTACCGGATCTGGCGATTCTTTCGCCTGCTTTCTTCAGGTCTTGTGCGGCCCGCTGTTGTGCCCTTGATCCGGATTTGTCGCTCTTTTCTCCCTTCTTTGAAGATGAAGTTGGTGAAGCGGTGGGATCCGGCATCTTAAGATCAGGCGTCGAGCTTTTCGGTGGCCCGGAAGACGGGCTTGGCATGGATTTGCTCTGACTCCTGGCCTGGGTTGTTTGCTGGGGTGGAGTTCGTCTGGAAGACTGGCTCGGGGACGAAGAAGGACTCGGCGGCGATGAAGAACCCGGCGGAGATGATGGCGGTGGTGTTGAACTGGACGGGCTTTTACAACCTTGCATCCAAAAGGCAATGGCAATGCCCAGAATCATTAATTGATATTTGCTTGTCACGCTATCACCCCTGGAAGCTGTTACGCAAAACATGGCGTCTTGAAGTTATTCTCCCAAATGCAACCTGAAGTTTAACTGAATAAAGCCGATCACGTAGAGAATAAGCCCTGCACTGCTGTTTGACCCAATTTAAGTAGAAAATGTTCAATATATGGGTTTAGTATTAATGCCTGCGCTGCAAAGTGGAAAGTAAATGAACCAAGGCGGGTCTAAAAGGACTAAGAGTAGAAGTATGTGGGAATTCATGCGTCACTTGAAATACCGAACACTTCCAGCGGTACTGGTTTTGGTGGTTGGTCTCACGGGTTGCGTTACCAATGTAATGGTCGAAGGTACCGTGCCCGTTCCGCTGGTTGCCAAGATTCCGGCGACCATCGGTGTGCATTTTTCCGATGAGTTTAAAACGTTCACCTACAAGGAGGTCATACGGGAATCTGGTACCTGGAAAATTGACCTGGGTAGGCAAAACCTGCGTTTTTTCCGCAACCTGCTCTCGAGTATGTTTGACGGGGTGGAGGAAGTACCGGAACCGCCGTTTCAACCAGGTGAAATGCAGCATCTGGATGGGGTAATAGTGCCGCGTATAGTGAAGTATGGATTTCTGACACCGGCGATTTCAGGACTTAAATTTTATTCCGCTTCTATTCAATACCAGATACTGCTGTATGACCGTGGCGGGGATGTGGTTGGCGATTGGAACATAGTTGGCTATGGCAAGAGTGAAGGTGGATCATTCGGCGCGCATGCTGCGCTTGGAGAAGCCACCATGTTGGCGATTCGAGACGGTGGTGCCAGAATTGCGATAGAAATGTCCCAGCAACCACAAATAATAACATGGCTAGAGAAACTTAATTCCACCGGGGTGGAGTAACGCATGAATCACAAGGTGATAGCTGTTTTTCTGGTTGTCCTGACGACGGGCTGCGTAACGTCACGAATAGAGCAAACCAGGGAAGCAGCCACGGGAATAACCGCTGATGAGGCGATGGTCATCCTGGGTCGCGCCACCTACAGCGAACGCCAGACCGAAAAGAGTTTTACCGATTGCATCGCCAATATTCTGGCAAAAGGTCCAAACCCAATCAGGTTGATACCTGACAAGGAATTCAAGGACAATCTGTACCCCTGGTTTGAACCGAGAACGGCACCCACTTCTGCCGATGAGTTGGGCAGGTTGTTTGCACAACCCGGAGTGCAGGATCGTATCAATGAAGCCAATGTTCGTTATCTGGCCTGGATCGACGGTAACACAGTGACCGTCGACAGCGGCGGCTCCATGAGCTGCACCATTGGTACATTCGGCGGTGGTTGTTTCGGCATGAGTTACTGGGAAGAAGATGCGTCGTACGAGGCCTCAATCTGGGATCTGCGAAATCTGGTCTCCGCGGGGCAAATCAGTGCAGATGCCAATGGTACCTCTTATCTGGCCGGACTCATCCTGCCCATACCCATTCTGGCAAGACCTGGAAATGCTGCATGCAAAGGCTTAGCGAAGCAGTTGCGGGAATTCGTGATCGGGGATCAATAGGGAGCTTCGATGGTCCCGTCCAATAGTGACACTGGAGTCAGTCGAACCTGGGTTGGCTACCTCAAATGTCTGGTGAATCATCAAATTGTCGGTTGCGACGAGTTCACCTTCAAAGATTCTTGGTCGAAAGCGGGTATTTGCCAGTTTCGATCGCATGATTCGAACCTGGGCATTCGGCACGTTTTTCTCAAGGAGGCGAATGTTAACGACGCGACCATTTTCTCGAACCGAATAAGCGACGTCAATGTACAGCTCCACATCTTCATTCAGTGCCGCATCTGGTGTACGAGCCAGATACCGTACACCTGACACCTCTGGATACAGGCGTGTGGGCGTGCCGAATATTTCGGCGCTCAGATGCTGATAGGCCGAATCTTCCTGCATCATCTGCCAGGCATCAAGGTAGATCTTGCGAGCCCTTCTGTCCCCGGTAATGGTGTATATGTCACCGAGACTAACCATTGCCCTGACCCGGTCAGGCAGGTCAGTACCGGGATTGCTGTCAACGATGGACAGTGCTCGCTCCAGGGCCGCTTCGGAAGCGCTACGGTTAGTGATTTGCAGGAGCCTGGTTCGCGCCAGTCCACGGAGGGGCTCCACCAGACGCAGATCGTTTATACCGTAATTATCCTCGATAATCCTGATCGCTCTTTGGTAAAGGTTGATGGACTTTCTGAATATCGCGTCCCGGTAAAAGCGAAAATCCGACGCCTGGGTCAGCGGTATCGTTTTCCCCCGCGACGCAAAGTAAGCGCCGAGGCGCTGTAGAATCGGGAGAAGCTGCTCACTATTCTTACCGTAAGCCTGTTCGCTGATTCGCAAATTGAACCCCTGTTCGCGATCCGCATCTCGCAACTTGCCTTGTCTCAGGTTTAGCCTGGTGATGTAGTTGACGATTTTCAGTTGTTCTGGGGTGTAGACTCCGCCAACCCGGTGTGTGATATGTTGTGCCCGTCGAAAGGACTCCTCTGCTTCTTTGAAATAGTTGAGTTCAGATTGAGTCAACCCTCTTGCCATAATGACATTTAAAAGCTGGGTACTAAATGGATTGACTTTCTCCTCGATGAACCCCAAGGCCGGATCGAGGGCTTCCATCGCCTCCGGATAGTCGCCTCGTGAGGAAAGCAGAATGCCAAGGTTAGCCAGCAGCTTTCCGTATAGAACGGGATTGGTTTCACCTAGTTCGATGTTGTTATCCAACAGGTCTCGTATCGCCTGCTGTGCAGATTCGAGCTGGTCATCTCTTAGTTGTAACTGAATCTGTGCGTGTAGAAGGCGACTTGTTTCGTCCACGAAGGTAAGATCGTCAAAAAAATAGTCCATAACCTCCTGGTTGGCAGTGGCGATCCCAGACCAAAGCGGGATTAGCATGACCCCCATGTGGACCAAATTTTTCAGGAACGCCTCCCCCATTTCGACTCTCATTTTTAGTTTGAAGCAAATGATTGCGTTAACGTTACATTGTGCTTAATCGCAGGCTGTCCATCAACAAGCGCAGGACGGAAACGGGTTTTCCTCAACACTTCCTTCATCAATCGATTGAGTTTGGCCGGTGCATTTGACTTTGTTAATTCGATATCACGAATAGCGCCTGCCTCTGTCACGGTAAATTCAAAGGCGATGGATATATTCGCCAGACTAGTCTGGTTGCGCAGTGATCCGGGTAAGATGGTCTTTAATTGCGCGAAGATAAACTGAAAGGGCTTGCCCACCATTTTCAGGACGGGCTCTGAGATGTCAGCTGGAGCCAACGCGTCTTTTATTTTTACATCGTAAGTATTTTCGTTGAGTGGCAGGATAAAACGTTGCGGCGGTTGAGAGGGGGCATCAAGCTGCGCTTTCAGTGACATTCTCTGCAGTGTGCGGCGTCCCGCAAACAGATTCCGTTCAGGGCGGAACACTCGCATGTTGTGGCGCCTGTTCCCGTCGAGTTGCCTGGACATGGCGATCATCCTCGGTTCTTGCTGGATAGTCGGGTTCACGTTTAGTGAGGCCAAGGCGTAGAATTTCGCTGCGTCCTCGCTTTTGCCACTGACAGTATAGGCATCAGCCAGCCCGGCATATGCGGTTGCCTGCATGTCCAGTGGAACATTGTCGTTATTTTCAATAATGTCCAACACCTCCAGCAGGAGTTTTTCTGTACAGCAGCTCCCTTGTAATCTGCGGCTCTTGGCGATCAGCTGCAGCGGTTCCAGCAATCGCAAGTCGTAAACACCCGCCGATTCATGGATCATGGCGACGGCTTCCTTCAGCACTTTTCGGGACCGGATATACTGTCCTGTCTCCATGTACCATTTGCCGATATTAAGGTAAGCGGGCAGGACCTCGAGATCGTCGAAGTTGTGCCGGTTGATAAAAAACAAAAATCGCTGCAGCCTGTCTGCTTCAAGCGGTTCGCCTGATTGCAGGGCGAGCCTGGTCTTGATTTCGAGGATCTCGAACTGCTTTGGTGAATAGACTCCTTCATTCCTGTGAGCGATGTGTTGAGCGCGATCGAAAGTATCGTGAGCCTGTTCAACATTTCCGCTAGCAGCGTATGCCCGGCCCAGACTTAATAACGGGTCAAAGAGATCAGATGAGAAATCGCCGCTTTTGAGTGAAATATGCTCTATTAATCGCTCATATTCCTTAATGCTGGTCGCATAACCACCCGTAGATTCCAGGTCCTCCGAATTCTGGACGTCCGATATCGTCTCAGCCTGTGTGGTCACTGATGACGGCAAGGTGAGCAGGACAATAAAAAAGATGCCTGGCCAATCACTCATATGGATTGTCTTCCCTGGTTGCCCATCATTATCATGCAGTGGTTCCATTAGTTAAAGAGTTACTTGGAGACCTTTAAAAGTTCAGTTGAGCTTCAGCTTTGCTGTGTGACAATCAGCCACGATTGAACGCGCCGGGCGCAGACTGGAACAACTAATGGAGGTGGCTGTAATCCGCTTGTGATAGATTGACTTTCCCACAAAAGAGGTTTTATTTGATGAAATCCGCTAGCTGGTTGATTGTTGTTTACCTGCTGCTGGGACTGTCCCAGGCTTTCGCCATGTCGGAAGAAGAAGAAATAAAACTGGGCCAGGCGGAACACCGGAAGATAACGTCCAGGTACGGGGTATACCGGGACAAGAGCCTGCAGGAATATATCACCATGGTCGGTCAGCGGGTCGCAAAAGAGAGCAGCAGACCGGGCTTGGAGTACCACTTCACCATTCTCAACGATGACACCATCAACGCCTTTGCCTTACCCGGCGGTTTTATTTATATCACAAGGGGCATGCTGGCGCATATGAACTCCGAGTCGGAGTTGGCCGCGGTGCTGGGACATGAGGTGGCACACGTCACCAGGAAACATGCGATTAAAAGACAGAACCGCCAGAAAGGAATCGATATTCTGAATACCGTGCTGGCCATTGGTACAGGTCAACCTGGGTTGTATGAACTGGGCAACATATTTGGTGGTGTGTTGATAACCGGCTACAGCCGCGAATTTGAACTTGAAGCTGATGAAGTTGGCGCCCGGTACATGGCTAAAGCCGGCTATTCCCCGGAAGCCATGTTAAAAACCATTGAGATTCTGAAAGCGAAAGATCGAATTGAAATAAAACAGGCCCGAATCGAGAAACGCAAACCCGCCGTCTATCATGGTTTTCTTTCTTCTCATCCGGACCATGACACGAGATATGAAAAGGCGATACGCGCGTCGGAAAAACTGTTAAAAGACTATGATGAATTTATCAAGACAGATGAATTCCTGGAAAAGCTAAACGGTTTGACCTGGGGAAGTGCGCGTAAGGTTGGTGTCGTCAGGAAAAACAAATTTTATCATCCTAAACTTGGCATAAAACTGTCGTTTCCCAAGGGCTGGCGGATGAA
>JACZXW010000075.1 GCA_022571415.1 Pseudomonadota bacterium | reverse complement strand
GAAACGGTCACAGGCGCAATGGGTCGCTTGCCTTGGCTCGCGCCCATGTCAGAGGTCGCGGGTCGAATGTCTATCCAGGCTGGCGCCATGTGTATGGAAAAATCCCAGGGCGGCAGCGGTATCCTGCTTGGTGGAGTGCCCGGTGTTATGCAAGGTCATGTGGTTATCCTCGGCGGCGGCGTCGTCGGGCAAAATGCAGCGCAGATGGCAGTCGGTATGGGTGCAAAGGTTACCGTCGTTGATCGCAATGTTGATGTTCTCAGAGTCATTGATCGTCAATATGGCAACCGGGTGCAAACCCTATATTCAACCCAGGATGCAGTTTTCAGTAGTGTCATGAACGCAGACCTGGTTATTGGCTCTGTGTTGATTCCAGGCGCCTCCGCGCCGAAGCTTGTAACCGCTGATATGGTTCGTGAAATGAAGACCGGCACGGTAGTGGTTGATGTTGCCATTGACCAGGGTGGTTGTTTTGAAACTTCTCATGCGACGACCCACGATGATCCAACGTATATTCTCGATGGAGTCGTGCATTACTGTGTTGCCAATATGCCAGGTGCAGTTGCCAGGACGTCGGCGGCAGCGTTGAACAATGCGACATTACCTTTTGTGCTTGAGCTTGCTGACAAGGGCGTCAGAGACGCGCTGAATTCCAATGTGCATCTGCTGCATGGGCTGAATGTCTACCGCGGACAGGTCACCAACGAATTTGTCGGCAAGGCCCACAACATGGACTATATAGATCCGGTAGGTCTCCTGGCCGCATAGAAATTCAATATTTCTGGCGTTGGTGATTCATCGGAATCAGAAACACCCAAACGTTCGAATGACCAGATACCTACGTGATTAAGTTCCAGTCTTACGTTCTGCAGGATTTTCCTCAAGGATTCAATTCTTAACTCGCTATCCCGATGCGGGGCATATTCTTTTTCTCGATAACTGCAACAAATCGCCAAGCGCAATCGATGCCGCGTTGAGAGGTTGAACGGTGCAGCAAATGAGTATGAAAGAGATGACAAAGCGAATCAAAATAGGCCATGGTATCCTGTGTTCTTGACCATATTACTGTATTTTTTCCGTTCTCTATTAGTTTGATGAACCGGAAGCTCACATTTTACGTAAACACAAGTCGCGTGATTACTAGGAGTCATGAAATGTACGACGAAATAAAATATGAAGTGGATGGACCATCAGCTGTCATTACGTTGAACCGACCGGAATCCCTTAATGCGCTGACCAATGTCATGCTGGAAGAATTGAAACATGCGCTGGCAAGGGCAGAGGAAGATGAATCCGTGGTTGGCATTATTCTTACCGGTGAGGGACGGGGGTTTTGTGCGGGAATGGATATGAATGCGCTTGATGCCCAGGCTTCCGGTGGAGATCTGAACAATGGAGTTGAGCGGAAAAAGCTGGATGCTGATCCAGGTGACAAGTCCATGGGGCCGGATTTTGAAGTCACTTTTACTTACATCATGTCGATTCGCAAACCAATCATCGTTGCGTTAAACGGAGTTTGCGCCGGTCTTGGTATGTCTATCGCCTTGTTGTGTGATATGCGGTTCGCGTCCGAGAATGGAAAGTTTGTGACTGCGTTTTCACAAAGAGGGTTGGTGGCCGAACATGGACAAAGCTGGATTCTCCCCCGATTAATTGGTCCTGCCCGTGCACTGGACTTGTTGTGGAGTTCCCGCCGACTCACCGCAGAAGAAGCGAAGGACTTCGGTCTGGTGGAGAGAATATTTCCCCATGACGAATTGCTTGATCAGACCAAGGCATACATTCAGGAATTGGCCGACAAGAGCGCACCTGTTTCCATGATGGTGATGAAGCAGCAGATCTACCGGCACATGAATATGAGCCTGGGCGAGGCGATGCGGGAGACCAACAAACTGATGGCCGAGAGTCTCGTGCGCAATGATTTCAAGGAAGGCGTGAGGTCTTTCATTGAAAAACGGGCGCCAGAATTCAGCAAGATCAAGATAGGATAATGCTTATCGGGAACAAACTGTTACAGATGGCCTAAATTTTTGTCGGTACCCGTAATAGTGACGCTGGAGGCCCACAGAAGTTGCTCTATTCAACGTCTCATATTGCAGCAGATCTGTTTCTGCACAAACACTGATTAGTGGTCAATCCAACGGGTCCATCTAACGACGTAAACGTAATACAAGCATCACCACCATTTTTAAACACCTTGAGCATGCGGCTTCCCATGGAACCATGAATATAAAGGGTGTCACCGTTGTGCTAGCCTAATATAGGGATGACGAAGGGGTGGTCCTTGTCTGTGAAGCCGACATGGCAGATCATGGATTCATCGATTATCTGGTGCAATACAGCTCGTTCTTTTACAGACAGGATGGGAACCCGATGAACCTGAGTACGCTCGGTGTTGACTAATTCATACACGATTTCGCTCTATAATTCAGTTAACTGATGCGCCTTCGGGTAAAAAAGGTCATCAGTGCTATCATCACCAACAGCAACAACAGGAAGATGGATTCAGCTGGATAGTTGACGGAATATACAACCGGAGTAAGTGATACCCTGGTCAGAACACGCAATATTTCATACCGCGAGATAACCCTGGCGACGGCAGGACTGTATTCGTAGTAGAGCTCGACAAAGACGCGGCCTGCCTGAGTCGTCAGTAATTGTTGATCACGGAATCGACGAAGTACAACAAGCTCTCGTTCCAGGTATGAACCGAATGCGGCTGTTGCGATAAAGCAGCCGGAACCTCCGCCGCCTTCTTGATTAGCACTATTGAGGGTCGTCAGTGTTGACGTTTCCGGGTTGATTGTCACTGTCGCGCTGCCGGTGGTTGTGTTTTGCGCAGTATCTAGGCAGCTGAAGGAAACTGTGGTGACGGCACCTACTTGAAAGGTGTTTGGCGCGTCATTGCTGACGGTAAGATCTCCGGTGACATCGTCGACGCAACTTGCGTTACCGAGGAACGCAGTAATTCGTGAATCAGAGTTAGCTACCGGTTGGCTGGAAGTTATCGAAATATTCGAAAGCAGGTGATCTGATCGAAACCTTTGAAAAGAGCTATATCATTTTTGTCGTAAACAAGGACTCCTTTATTCTGAGAAGTAATAGCAGGATGTCACTGCCATTGCCCGCTGTGGCGGCGGTCTCAACATTACTAAAACTGGAGCGGGGTAAGCTGCTGACCGTACTCGCATCCAGGCGAACCAGGATAACCACGCCTTCAGCGGTTATTGGCATCCGGGGCACGGGCGTGTATCTGGAGGCAGACCCCGAAGTTTCCTATGTCTGTGTCTGCTATGGTGTTGCAGACCTTGTAACAGTAGATGATCCGGATATTAACGAGACAATCGTGTCTACACACCACTCAGCACCAAGGTACATTCTGGCGGATAAATCGTCATCCTCTAGAATTCAGCCAGCGCCGTTTAAGAATCACGATGACCAGGAACTGCTTTTGATCGAAACCCTGGTAGGTCGAACCACGCCATATGTTGTGCCTCGGGGCATCACACGAACCAGAAGCAGAAACTTCTGATTATCCAGAAACCGTCATAGGCGTTATCAAAGTATGCATTTCATATTTCTGGCAGCGATTCTGCTGCTTGTCGGTTGCGGTTCAGGAGAGAAGACAATGAATGACCTTGTGCCTCCCGTTGCGCAGCAGCGTGAGAAAATACTGTCTATTCACGGCCATGACCGAGTGGATGAGTATTACTGGATCCGGGATGACAAACGGACGGATCCCGATGTACTAAAACTGCTGGCGGATGAGAATGCTTATACCAAAGCCGTTATGGCCGATTCAGAGCAGTTGCAAAGCGAACTCTTCGATGAAATGTCCAATCGTCTCGCCGCTGAAGATCGTACCGTACCGGTATTAACCGGGAAATATCTCTATTTCAGGGAATACCATGAGGGGGGTGAATACCCTGTTTATATCAGGGCACCAGCAGACACCCCCGGGGATGAGGAGGTGATTTTAGATGCCAACAGCTTGTCCGAGGGACATGAGTTTTATCAGATCGGAAACTGGAGTGTTAGTCCGGGTGAAGATTTGCTGGCCTATGCAGAAGACACGGTTAGTCGACGGGAATACACCATCCGATTTAAAGACCTAGGCTCAGGACAAAGGCTTGAAGATGAAATTCAGAATGTGGCTCCTTCCATCGCCTGGGCGGCGGATAATCGGACTGTTTTCTACGTTGACAAAAACCCGGACACATTGCTGCCTTATCGAGTGTATCGCCATAAGGTCGGTACAGCGCGATCGGAGGATGTCCTGGTATATGAAGAGATGGATGATGCGTTCTACACCTCTGTCTACACGACACGGTCTCGCAAATATATTGTAATTTCACTGGGGAGTACCGATTCCTCGGAAATCCGGTTGCTCAAGGCGGATGCGCCGGAATCTTCGCCCACCGTTTTCCTGTCCAGGGAAGATGATCATGAATACCGTCTTCGCCATATTGACGGCATGTTTTACATCCGCACCAACTGGATGGCGACAAATTTTCGTTTGATGAAAGTAGAGGACGATAATATCGGGGATAAATCAAAGTGGCAGGAAGTTATTCCCCATCGCCAGGACGTGCTCTTGAAGGACGTCGAAATATTTATCGGCCATATTGTCGTCGTTGAGCAGATTAACGGCCTACCACGGCTCCGTATTATCGCGCTGGATGATGGGCATGTCAGGCTAGTCAATTTCCCTGACCCGGCATATACCGTACGCCTGCATTCCAATCCTGAAGTCGACACCCATTTGTTGCGCTATGTTTATTCTAGCCTCACGACACCGGAATCGGTATTTGAGTTCAATATGGAAAGCGGAGAGTCTGTGTTGCTCAAGGAAGAAAAGGTGCTGGGGGGATACGACCGGACAAGGTATCGATCAGAACGAATAGTATTCACAGCGAGGGATGGGGTCAGGGTACCGGTTTCCCTCGTGTATCGCACGGACTTGTTTAAAAGAGGAACCAATCCCATCTACATATATGCCTATGGATCTTACGGCTTCTCCATGAATCCGTCGTTTGCCTCGAAGCGATTGTCATTACTGGATCGTGGGTTCGTTTATGCCATCGTGCACGTCCGCGGCGGCGAAGAACTGGGTCGCCATTGGTACGATGATGGAAAGTTACTGAACAAGAAGAACACCTTTTACGATTTCATTGATGGCAGTAAATTCCTGGTGGAAGAGGGATATGGCGATGCGCATAAGGTTTTCGCGGCAGGCGGATCAGCTGGTGGACTTCTCATGGGTGTTGTTGCCAATGAAGCGCCGGAACTTTACAAGGGCATCATCGCCGATGTGCCCTTTGTTGACGTCATCACGACCATGCTGGATGAATCCATACCTCTGACGACTGGCGAATTTAACGAGTGGGGTGATCCGAAAAACAAGCAGTATTACGATTATATGCTGTCCTATTCACCCTACGATCAGGTCAAGGCACAGCACTACCCCAACATGCTGGTGACTACCGGCTTGTACGATTCCCAGGTGCAGTATTTCGAACCGGTAAAGTGGGTATCAAGACTGCGCAGGCTCAAGCTGGATGACAACCTTCTGTTGATTGACATTGATATGGAATCTGGTCATGGTGGCGCTTCCGGGCGATATGAGCGGCACCGGCTGGATGCGCTTGAATACGCGTTTATTCTGGGGTTGTTGGGCGGTAGCTAGTGCCTGACAATTTAGAAGATGAAAACAACTACTTTCGAAGGGAATGACGCTTAGATGATACCTGAAGCTGGGTAAAAACTAGTGAGGAGCGTTACTTGGAACTGAGCCAACGAATCGAAATTCCCCTTGGTGCGAAGCAGGTGTGGCGGTCGCTGAATGATCCTGTAATCCTCAAGCAATGCCTGCCGGGCTGTGAACTGTTTGAAGCCATTAGCGATACCGAATTCAATGTCACCATAATGGCCAAAGTTGGTCCGGTCAAGGCGCGATTTAAAGGCGAAGTTAAGCTTCTCGATGTCAACCCGCCAAATTCCTATACGCTGAGCGGAATGGGCAAAGGTGGCGTCGCAGGATTCGTCAAAGGTTCCGCGACGGTTCGCCTGGAAGAAAAAGGGAGCTCAGTTACCCTGATGACTTACTCCGTAAAAGCGAATGTCGGTGGCAAGCTGGCACAACTGGGAGCACGCCTTGTGGCTGGCGCCACGCGGAAATTGGCTAATGAATTTTTTACCAACTTTGTACGCCTTATCTGCAATGATCCAGACGGTAAGCTGGAGATAAATTTGGAAACTGTTGAGGAAGCTTAGATTATGTCAATCACTGTAAGCCTTATTGTCAACGGAAAGGCGGTCACTCAGACCTGTCTTGAAAACACCACCTTGGTGGAACTGATCAGGGAGAAATTACAGTTAACCGGTACCCATGTAGGTTGTGATACCAGTCAGTGCGGCGCCTGCACCGTGCATATGAACGGCAGGGCGGTAAAAGCTTGTACGGTGCTCGCAGTGCAGGCCGAGGGCGCTGAGGTAGTCACTATCGAAGGCATCGGCGTTGCGGATAACCTGCATCCGATGCAATCAGCGTTCAAGGAGTGTCATGGACTGCAGTGCGGCTTTTGTACCCCCGGTATGATCATGGCGGCGATAGACCTGGTCAACCAGAAGGCGGAGTTAGATGATCAATCTATCCGTAAAGGACTGGAAGGTAATATCTGCCGCTGCACTGGCTACCACAACATCGTCGAAGCTGTAGGTCGTGCCGCGGCCAGGATGAGAGAATAGGGAGTAGGTCATGGTTCAGCAATCAATTGGTGAAAGGGTCCTGCGCAAGGAAGACCTGCGATTTATTACTGGCAAAGGTAGCTATACCGACGATATTAATTTACCTGGCCAGGCCTACGCTTGTTTTGTCAGATCACCGGTCGCGCACGCCATAATAAAGGGCATGGATATCTCCACTGCAACTGCTGCCGATGGCGTCATCGCCGTCTTGACCGGCGAGCAGGTGGCTGAAGATGGTCTTGGCAGTCTACCCTGCGGCTGGATGGTGCATTCGAAAGACGGCAGTGAGATGAAACAGCCGTTCCATCCGGTCATGGCAGCCGACAAGATCAACTATGTGGGAGAACCGGTTGCGATTGTTGTAGCAGAGACCTTCCTTGCGGCTAAGAATGCGTCTGAACTGGTCGAAATTGACTATGAAGAAATCGACGCGGTAGTTGATATCTCCTCGGCACAAAGCGCTGCGGATATTTACCCTGAGGTGCCGGGGAACACTGTTTATAACTGGGAATTAGGAGAGAAAGCCGACACCGAAAAGGCAATCAGGGAGGCGGCCCATGTCACCAGAATTTCGTTAACCAATAATCGCCTGATTCCGAACGCAATTGAGCCGCGAGCCGCCATTGCAGATTACAATACCGGTACCCAGGATTTAACGCTTTACACCACCAGCCAGAACCCGGGTCTGGCGAGGCTGATTCTTACTGCTTTTGTACAAATTGCACCGGAACATAAACTAAGGATTATCGCGCCCGATGTGGGTGGGGGATTTGGATCCAAGATATTTGTCTATTCTGAAGAGACTGCACTTGCCTGGGCATCCAAGAAATTGGGGATACCCATCAAGTGGACAGCGGAACGCTCGGAATCTTTTGTCGCCGATGCCCATGGCCGTGATCACGTGACGGAAGTAGAACTGGCAATGGATGAAGAGGGTCACTTTCTTGGGCTCCATGTGAAGACCATAGCCAATATGGGTGCTTATTTATCTACTTTTTCCGCGGCAGTGCCGACCTATCTTTACGGAACCCTGTTAGCGGGGCAGTATAAGACACCTAACATTTATGTAGAGGTGGACGCAGTAGTAACCAACACTGCGCCGGTCGATGCGTATCGAGGTGCCGGGCGCCCGGAAGCCGCCTATCTGCTGGAAAGAATTGTCGAAGTAGCAGCGAGGGAAATGAACCTTGATCCGGTGGAAATTAGAAGGCGCAACTTCATTGCCCCGTCAGATTTTCCGTACCAGACTCCCGTGGCGCTT
Source organism: Pseudomonadota bacterium (assembly GCA_022571415.1). Lineage (GTDB taxonomy): Bacteria > Pseudomonadota > Gammaproteobacteria > Pseudomonadales > Azotimanducaceae. The sequence goes on along the minus strand of JACZXW010000075.1, from coordinate 4,175 downwards.
GAATATGACTCGGGGGACTATGAAGCGAGTTTAAACAAAGCACTGGAAATGGCCGACTATGATGGTTTTTCAGAGCGCAAAAAAGAGGCTGCGTCCAGGGGTAAGAAACGCGGCATTGGCTTTAGTTGCTACATTGAGGCTTGTGGACTGGCACCGTCGCAGCTCGCCGGTTCCCTGGGAGCTGGCGTCGGGTTGTGGGAGTCCGGTGAAGTTCGCGTAAACGCCACGGGCACGGTGACCGTATTAACGGGTTCTCAGAGCACCGGTCAGGGACACGAAACCACGTTCGCCCAGCTGGTCGCCAGTAAATTTGGCATCTCGATTGACGACGTAGAAGTCATTCATGGCGATACCGGCAAACTTGATTTTGGTATGGGTACCTACGGCTCACGTTCACTGGTTGTAGGTGGCTCCGCCCTTTCCAAGGCAGCCGACAAGGTCATCGCTAAAGGCAAGAAGATTGCTGCCCATATGCTGGACAGCGATGTTGAGGATATCGACTTCGAAGATGGGGAATTCAGGGTCCGGAAAAGTAATCAGTCCAAAACATTCCAGGAGATCGCGTTTGCGGCTTATGTCCCTCATGACTATCCCCTGGAGGAACTGGAGCCGGGACTTTCCGAAAAAGCATTTTACGATCCGGCAAATTTTACCTACCCTGCAGGGACACATATTTGTGAGGTGGAAATCGACCCAGACACGGGAGTCGTTGATATTATCAAGTTCACCGCGGTGGATGATTTCGGCATCATTATCAATCCGATGATCGTCGAGGGTCAGGTTCATGGCGGTATTGCCCAGGGAATTGGCCAGGCTTTACTTGAACAATGTATTTACGATGAAACAGGACAATTGCTGACAGGGTCGTACATGGATTATTGCATGCCCCGTGCAGATGACCTGCCGAGTTTTGAAGTTGGTATGACCTGTACGCCCTGTACACATAATCCGATTGGCGCTAAAGGGTGTGGCGAAGCCGGTGCCATCGGTTCTCCACCGGCAGTTATCAATGCGATAACGGACGCCCTTGGAATAATGGAAATGGATATGCCTGCGACGTCCGAGCGAGTATGGCGCGCCATGCAACAGGCAGGAGGCGCCTGATGTACGAATTTACCTATCACAAACCACAAACCATCAAGGACGCCATCAGCCTGTTTGCCAAAGCGGACGATGGCATCTACCTCGCGGGTGGGCATACGTTGATTCCGGCGATGAAAGTACGATTGCGTGCGCCAACGGATGTCATTGATCTGTCCGCGCTCGACGGTCTGTCAGGCATTCATGAAGAATCAGGGGCGCTGGTGATTGGTGCTCTAACTACACATGATGCGGTCGCCACCTCGGAAGTCGTCGCAAGGGCCATTCCGGCACTGAATAAGCTAGCAGCGGGTATTGGCGATGCACAGGTTCGCAATCGGGGCACCATCGGCGGATCAGTTGCCAACAACGATCCGGCGGCAGATTATCCCGCGGGGCTGATGGCACTTGACGCAACCATCAGGACAGATCGCCGGGAAATCAGTGTCGATGATTTTTTCACAGCGATGTTTGAAACCGCCCTCGAAGAAGACGAGCTGATCAGGTCCGTTTCCTTTCCTATTGTCGAATCAGCTACCTATATAAAATTCCCCAGTCCGGCATCACGATATGCCACCGTTGGTGTGTTCATATCGCGACAAGGCGGGCAAGTGCGGGTGGCTATTACCGGCGCGGCGGCCTGTGTGTTTCGGTGCACAGAAATGGAAACAGCTTTGTCTAACAATTTTGCTGAGGATGCCCTGGATTCCATTCAACTAAATGCTGATGATATGAACGGCGATATGCACGCCAGCGCCGAATACCGTGCCCATCTATGTGTTGTTATGGCAAAGCGGGCTGTCGCATCATTGCTATAAGCTGTGCCCTAGGATCAGCACAAATGTCGAACTGAATTCATGAGTTCATCGCGGAATATTTGGCACCACCACGCGTGGGCTAAGATGGGCACTGGTCCCGGTACCTCCAATCGAATGGTTAGTCTCCTGCTTGTAATTCGTTCAGGTGATGAACGAATCGCTCAAGGACCTCATAGGGCTGGCAGCCGACGATATAGAGTTCGCGGCTGGTAAATGTTGGTACGCCGGTAATACCGGATTGCCGGGCCCGTTCCCAGTCCTTGTCGATCTGGGAGCTGAATATCCTGCCTTCAAGAATTCGCCTTGTTTCCTCTTTATCGAGTCCGGCTTCACCAGCAAGATCAATCAGTACTTCCGTATCACTTATATTCTGGTTATCGACAAAATAAGCCCGGAACAGCAGGTCATGGATATCCCTAGCACTTTCCTGGGTATCGGCCCAGCTACCAAGTTCCTGTGCGAGCCGGCTGTTGTAAGTCATGGTGCGATTGCCATAGGCCAATCCGGCTTCTTTCATCAGGTTGCGCATATTGTCGCGCATGGCTGATATGTCCTCCGCAGACCGGTTTTTGAACAGGTCTTTGAGTGACTGGCCGGCTTCGGGAGTGTCCGGATGTAGTGGAAAATGGATCCAGCGAATCTGGACGTGATGTTCGGCCTTGAGCTTTTCAATACTAACTGTACTGAGATAGCACCAGGGTCAGACGTAGTCGGAAAAAACTTCGATCAGCAGGGGTTGCTTGTTTTTGTCTAGTTTCAAGGGTTCATCCCTTTATTTACTTAGTGATTTCGTGGTGCAGTATCTTACAAATTGCGTAGCGAAGCCACATTCTTGCTAACCGGTTTTTTCGAAGACGTCGATCCAGAATTCTGCACGTATCGACCCTTGGTCGTCGTTATTTGCCAGATTACGGAGTGAAGATTTGGTGCGGTGTTGCATTGGTGTCATCGCAATCAAGTCCCCGACAGCTTGCTTGTCTAGATTCATTTCGAACAAAACTTCCTGCTGCACTTTGTGCTGTAAAAAAGGAAATTTCAGGTTCGCTCTTTTGTGTGGACGAGGATCCTGGTAAATACGCTGCTTTAGCTCTACCAGGTGGTTGTAACCTGGGCTAACCCGCAGGATTAACCCACCAGGTCGAATAACCCGAACGATGTCGTTGGCAAAGGGCGCCAGAATGACGGTTGCCACGTCAAACGTGTCTTCATGCAGCGGTAAACAGGTTATATTGGCGATCGCCAGATTAAGCGATTTGTAGCGTTTAGAAGCTGTTTTGATTGCTGGTTTTGAGATATCCACACCGTAGACCTGCGGCACCATGGTGGAAAAAGCATGGGAGAATGTACCTTCGCTGCACCCCAAATCAAGCAGATTGTCAATATTCTGCTGGTCCAACAACATGGACTTGAGAGCATCGATCAATGGGTTGTAGTTACCCGCTTCGAGGAAGCGTCGACGTGAGGACACCATGCTTCCATCATCGCCTGGTTTAGCTGATCGACGATGGTGAGAAGGGAGAAGATTCACATACCCTTCCCGAGAAAGATCAAAATTGTGTGACGCACGACATCTCAACGTCTTCCCGCTCTGGTGAAGTTTCTCGGTACAGATTGGGCAGCAGAACAAGTCCATTAATGGATTGTAACCTAACGTATTAGGTCGGCAATGAGGCGTCTATGTGCTTCATTTCTCAAATCGTGTGTGATGCAGTTCTCAGTTTCGGAAATAAACCCCATGTTTCGTTGATGCTTTCTCGAATCCGATGCTAGTGTTTCTCATCGGGACTCCAAGGAGGATTGAAATGAAATTATCGAATTTAACTCGTTTGTTTTTGTAGCGTTGCTGACGCTCTCGTTTGCAGCCCAAGCCGAATTACAAGTACAGAATGCGCAGTATAAAACGAAAAAGAATGCCCTCTATGTGAAGGGTAAAATCAAGGGCGACTCTGTGCGAAAGGTCTACGTACTGGATGCACGAAGTAATGAATTATTAGACGTAATCAGCACCATTTCCCGAGGACAGCAATTTAAGGCTGACATTCCAGTTAGCGTCGACCAGGTCCCTTGTATGATCAAGGTTCAGGTTCAAGCGCCGACTCGAGCGCAGTTTCGCAGGTCTATAAGCGATTTCACCATCATGAAGGTCCGCAACGCACCAGAGCGGTGCAGTTCCTAGCCACGGGTGCGGGCAGAAGCCTAATTTACCCGGCTCATTTTGGTGAGTCCAGTTGGTCCCAGCCGGTCGTTTCCAGGACTAAATCCCCTCTGGCAGTCTCC
>JACZXW010000074.1 GCA_022571415.1 Pseudomonadota bacterium | reverse complement strand
CTTCCAGCTTCAGGCCAACTTGTCTGCGTACGGTGGATGTCCGTCCATCCGCGCCTACGATCAAACGGCACATACACTCGAGTGACTCACCATTGAGTTGGTACCTCACCCTGGGATCGCTGCCATGGGTGACGTCAAGCTTGTCGACACCCCGTTTGACTGTGCAACCTGATTCGGCCGCCTGTGTTATGGCAGTATTTTGTAAGATCACGTGCTCGACCGTTAAGGGTCCCTCGACACCTTCATAGACATTGAGAGATATAGACTGCCGTTCTGCTTCTTCAGGAGTAGCAAGTTCATCATAGGATATCTGCCGGGAGATGTGATGACCGCTACTTGCCATGACGGCATCATAGAGATCCAGGCGCATGAGTTCCTTCACCCCCCAGGGCGCCATCCATTCGCCGCGAACACGATCGTGAAATTCGGTTTCTCTTTCGAGGATAAGCACGGTTAAGCCAGAGCTTGCGAGTTTTGCGCCTAACGAGCATCCACCAATGCCGCCGCCCACTATTACGATATCTGCAGAATCCATGCAATTGTCCTTTTTAACTGGCTTGGGTTAACTTTAGTGATTCACCTTCCAGGTTAACACCCTGAGATCTTGTTGGATCTACGTTCTCGGTACAGAACGAAAAATCCATTCGTTGCCGAAGGGTGAAAAACGTGGTTACTTCCCCCATCCTGACAAAAAAAGAATTAAGGCAGGCTATATGCGACAGATTTCACTATCAAGAATCCTGGCTCACTGGGACAGGCTGCAAGCGGACAGTGTCGCAGTAAGCCATGAAGACGAATTAATAAATTGGCACTCCCTTGAGCGTGACACCAATCGGTTAGCTCGTGCATACGCAGAGCTAGGCGTTAAAGAAAACGACTTTGTCACCATTGCCTTACCCAACGGTATCGAGTTTTTTAAATCTTGTTTTGCTACCTGGAAACTTGGAGCAACTCCGCAGCCTGTGTCTGCAAAACTACCGAAGTTTGAAAGAGATCAGATTATCGAACTTGGCAAGCCAAGTCTGGTTGTGGGTGTCGATGACAGCAGCGATGTGGTCACGACGATCCCGATAGGGTATGAACCCGACAACCTGCTCTCTGATGAACCTCTCGAAGAAAAAACCGCGGTCTCATTTAAGGCAATGACATCAGGTGGTAGTACCGGACGGCCCAAGCTTATCGTGGCCGCCAACCCTGCAGCCTGGGATCTGGATATCGAATACCTGCAGATAAAGAATCAAGGTGCGATGCTGATTCCCGGTCCCCTTTACCACAACGGTCCATTTAGCTGGGCGATGATTGCCTTGTTCAAGGGCAATCACGTTTGTGTCACGACGCGTTTTGATGCCGAACAGACCCTGGCGTTAATCGAACAACATGGCATCGACATCGTTTACATGGTGCCAACCATGATGCAACGAATATGGAAATTACCAGAACAAACCCGAACGGCGTACGATCTATCCAGCCTGAAAACCTTGTGGCATTTAGCGGCGCCTTGCCCAGAGTGGTTGAAGCAGAATTTCTTCGATTGGCTGGGAGCGGAAGTTATCTGGGAGCTTTATGGTGGCACGGAAGGCACTGGCTCCACCATCATCAATGGCGTTGAATGGCTGCAACATCGTGGTTCTGTTGGTCAGCCGGGTGATGCCTGTGAGATGAAGATTGTGGGTGATGACGGCGCAACGTTACCTGCTGGTGAGATTGGTGAACTGTTTCTCAGGCCAAAATCCGGACCCGGCAGTACCTATCGTTATATTGGCGCGGAAGCCAAGACTCTCGATGGTGGCTGGGAAAGTTTGGGCGATATGGGCTACATGGATAAAGATGGATACCTCTACCTGGCAGATCGCCAGACAGACATGATTCTTTCTGGCGGCGCGAACATCTACCCGGCAGAAGTTGAAGCGGCAATTGATGCCTTCCCCGGGGTCCGAAGCTCCGCTGTAATCGGTCTGCCTAGCGACGATCTCGGCAACATTGTGCATGCTATCGTGGACGCACCGGAAGGCATTGAGGAGCAGGCACTCCTGGATCACCTGCAGGGGCGGCTGGTGCGATACAAGATTCCAAGAAGCGTGGAATTTACAACAGAACCTTTAAGGGACGATGCTGGCAAGGTCCGGCGCAGTCAATTGAGATCGGAACGTCTGCCTGCATAGCACTATTATTTAGAGCTGTCGCAGCTCACATTTACAGCAGCAGGTTATGCCCTTCGACATTGGCGGCGCTGCAGGTTCAAACTGACAGGCAGCGGAGCGCATCTCCACCATGCCTGTGATTGTCTGAACCCAGGAGTTGCTGCAAGCGGTCCTCGCAGCAATTTCCCTGGCAGGCAAGGCATGTGCAACTTCCGGCATTTGTGCAGCGATGGTGTCCGGATCGAGGCTATATGGGCAAAGCCTTAGATGCCGTATGCCCAGGATTGTATGGAAGATAAAGGGCGCGTCATTCTCTTGTGGGGCCTAATTAATTTGGCGCGCATCTCTGGCGACCCGTACTGCAGTTTCTTCACGGAACAGATGTGCGGCATTGGTATGATTTGATAGTGCATCCGCAGCTAACATCACCGCTCCCGCTGTCCAGGTTGGTCTCTCCAGAGGCCAGAGCGCCTCATCTCTGAATACATAACCGGTCCAGTAGGATCCGTCATCATGCCTGAACTGGTGTAGCCAGCTGAATAACTGGATAGCTCTTGGGTACTCACCGGCTGCCAGCAGTGCCATGACCAGTTCACAGGATTCCGCTACCGTGACCCAGGGTTCATCATTGACACAGCGGCTGCCCAGGCCCTGGACCACAAATTCATTCCATCTTGATAGAAGGTGCTGGCGTGCCCGTTGCCCCTTAACGACACCCGTCAGCACAGGGTAGAACCAATCCATGGCGTAACGGCTTTTGCTGTCCCAGGTCCTGTCAAAACAATCCGGATGGGTGGTCAGGGCATGACCGAGTCTGGTGCGTGCCAATGCCCAACGACTTACCTTCATATCCAGCTGGGTTGCAATGTTGAGCGCACATTCGAAACTCTTGAAGATGCTGCTGCAACCGGTTACCAGTGAGTCTTCCCGGATTCCTAAACTAGTATCTTCTGCCCAGTAAATCTGGCCTTGCTCCCCCTGGAGCCGAAGGACAAACTCGATTGCCGCTTCAACCACCGGCCACATGGATTGGAGGAAGTCCATTTCACCGGTAACCAGATAATAATGCCAGACGCCGGTTGCAACATAAGCGACAAAATTGGTTTCAGCGCGCGTGCCATCCTCTACTTTGCCGTTTTTATAGGCCGCCAGCCAACTACCGTTTGGCAGCTGATGGCGCTTTAACCAGTAGTATGCCTGCTTAGCTTCATCATGACGGCCGCCGATAGTCAGGCCCATAGCGGCCTCGACGTGATCCCAGGGGTCGAGGCAGGCGCCCTCATACCACGGGATTGCACCGTCCTGCTGCTGCACGCGTACGATATAGTCAACCGTGTCCCGGAAATACTCTTCAGGGAAAAACCCCATGGAGACGTAGACCTGAGTCACGATGGATCCCCTGTTTTTACGAAGTACATGACCACACTTTTCCCCATAACCGGATTTAGCAACCAGTCCAGCCAGTAGGTTAGCCTTGGTTGGGACATCAGGTCCCAGACCAGGAACTTGTGATAAGTCGTAACCGGCCTTGCCTGATCCTCCTCTTTTTCACGCCAGAAAAAGCATTTCAGCCACCAGTAAGGCACGTGCAGTGAATGCGCGTAGTGACGTTTGTAGTGAACAAACCCGCAGGATTCGATGTCCTGCCTTAAATGGGCAGCGTTGAATATTCTGATGTGGCCTCCTTCAACCTCATGGTATGCATCACTCAGTTGCCAGCATATCCATTCCGGAAAAAATCTGGGGACACTCACCGCGAAAACTCCACCTGGTTTCAGTACCCGGTTTATCTCGATCACAACTGCCTGGTAGTCCGCAATATGCTCCAGGACCTCGGAGCAGATTACCTTGTCAAATGTATGCCCGGTAAACGGCAGCTGGCTTCCATTGGCCATGGATATCACCAGGCTTTTTTCTTGGTTGTCCGGGTCCGCGAATTCACGGAATCGCTCTTTTGTAATCTTAAGGTCCTTGATGGAAAGATCGATCCCCACGGACTCCACATTCTTGTACATATAGGCCGTAATCGCGTGACGACCTTCGCCGCAACCAAGATCCAGGATGCGATCATTATCACACAACCGCATATGTTCGAAGTCAATCGTCTGTAACGACATCGTTCGCCTTTTTAACACCTGTTCGACAGGAATAAAGTTCCACCATATTGCGTGCGGCGATTTTCCAGCTGAACAACTCAACTATCCTCGCCCTGGCCCTGCGGCCGAGCTGATCTTGTTTGTCCGTATCCCCCAACAATTCCTTTATGGCGCTGGCGATAGCCTTGGCGTTTCGAGTGGGTACTATAATGCCACAATTGCCAACCACTTCCGGTAAAGCGCCGCCATCAGTGGAGATTACAGGGAGGCCGCAAGCCATGGCTTCAGCAGCAGGCAGGCCAAAGCCTTCATAGATTGACGGTACAACGACCAGTGAAGCCTCGGCGTACAGCTTTACTATTGCCTCTGTTTTGATGCCGGATACAAAACGCAGATGTTTCCCAATTTTTAGACGCGCAATCAGTTTTTTAGTCGCGCCATCTTCCTTCAATTTGCCCAGAACCAGGAGTTCCAGTTCCGGATATTCGGGGATCAGGGCTGCAACAGCCTCGAGCAGGTAATTCAGGCCTTTCAATGGTGCATCTGCGCTGGCGGTGACCATGACTCGAAAAGGATTTCTTTCCACCTCCGGCAGAGGTCTAAAGACCTTTGTGTCGATGCCGTTATGGACGACACTGATTTTCGAGGTCTCAATTTTAAAGGCTCTGGCAATATCCTTACGCGATGCACTGGAGACAGTAACCAGTCGATCAAGCCTGGGCACGACCTTTTTTTGCATGCCTAGAAACGAATGCCACCGCCGAATCAGTAATCTCGATTTCCAGTTATCTGCGTTCTTGAGCGCGATTTCAAGATCACTGGTGATCGGATGGTGAATGGTGGTAATCACCGGAATTCCTTTCTCCTGCAGCTGCAAAACGCCATAGCACAAGCTCTGGTTGTCATGGACGATGTCGTAATCAGGTTTTTCCTTCTCAAAGTACTGAACCAGCCTCCTGCCAAACGTATAGGGTTCTGGGAATCCACCTGTCAGCATGCTGAACCATTCAAAAAAATCTGTGTAAGAGAGCAGATGTTTTGGACGAAGGGCAAGGACATGGTTTTTTGACTCAAACAGGTTGAGGCTGGGCAGTTTAATCAGTCTTACCTGTTCATCAAGTTGCGGATAGGGTTGGCCTGATATGACATCGACGCTGTGACCTGCCTCGACCAGAGCCTTGCTCAGGTAGTGAATATAGATTCCTTGACCGCCGCTGTAAGGATTACTGCGATAACCCAGCAGGCATATTTTTAGCTTGTGATCGGAAAGGGAGGTTGAGATGGGGTCTGAATCTGGCCTGGTGCCGGTTAGGAGATCGATCAGGCTTGCTCGTCTTGCTGATCGTTGTCTTTTGAACGACGCTGTGCGCGTCGCTTGTCGTTGTCTGTCACTTCCTTCACCTTGAACAGGGATTCGACTTCGACCCGGCGTTCACTGTATTCCCTTCTTTCCGGTCCATAAGTGGGCGCTTCATGCTCTTCTGTGAACACATTAGCATAGAGGTTTGCCACCCATTTCTGACCTTCCTGGGTACGGCGAAGAAAACGGATTCCTTCATCAATGAAGGGAGTGACCACTTCCCAATAGAACTTGGGGTAACCGGCTCGCAGGTCAGCAGCAGTTGTATATCCCATTTTTGCGGCCTGGCCGGTTTCCTTAAACTCTGCGAACAAAGAGGAAATCTTTCGGATATAGGACGGGTCTGCCAACTGCCCGATCAGGTCTGCCGCGCGGATCAGCCCCGGGAAATCTGTAGACTCCTGGTGATCTTCTTCGTTGGGCACAGGAAATCGAGTTCGTTCGATATTTTCACAGATGATCTCAACATCAATTGCATTTTCCTGTTCAAAGCGTTCGGTAATATACATTTTAGCCCGGTCGACGTGGTACGGGGTGAGGAAAGCATCAGTGGAACCTGGTGGTGGCGCGATCGTGTCATACTCGAAGTTGATGGCATAGCGGCCATTTCGATCCGCCCTGCAGATGCCTCTCACGTAGCCGATATCGTGATTGAGTAACGAAATGACAAAATGAACCCATGCGTTCGCGCTAACTCCCCCTTCTATGAGAATCTTACCGCGTAAAATCTCCATGCCAACTGCAGTTACCATCATCGTATGATTGGCATCATGGTACGGAGCGTCACTATTGGCGATAATTTCCAGGGCGTTGCGAGTGTTTGAAACCAGCAGGTGAAGGTCGCCTTCATTGTTGCCATACACATTAACGTAATGCTCGACAATTTCATCCAAGAACGATTCGATGACGACTGATGAGGGGTTAAACATTGGTCGGGCTCGTCTTTCTTACTACGTAGCGGCTATTGTGTCGTGTCGTTTGGCTGAGTCAAGCCATATTTGGCAAATGGTCTCCAATTGCAGAGCCTCAGTTTAAGTGAACAATTCTGTTGTAGAATTGAGTATACTTGAATCAAGCTCACTTAATAGGTTCCCCTTGATAGAACTCAGGCACTTAAGAACACTGGTGGCACTGCGTGATACAGGCAGTCTTGTGGAAGCAGCTGACCGGCTTTTCCTCACACAATCTGCATTGTCCCATCAGTTGAAGGACCTTGAAGACCGCCTGGAATGTCGACTGTTCCAGCGTAAAACAAGGCCGCCCAGATTTACCAGTGCAGGTCGATACCTGCTCAACCTGGCTGATGAGATTATTCCGATGGTACGTGCGGCGGAAAGGGACATTGCCAGGCTGGCCGGAGGTGAAGCGGGTCGATTGCACATCTGTATCGAATGTCACAGTTGCTTTCAATGGCTGATCCCCTGTATCGACCGCTATCGAAGTAACTGGCCCGAAGTAGAACTTGACCTGACGGGCGGTTTCAATTTTGCGCCATTACCTGCTCTGGTGAGAGGTGACCTTGACCTGGTCATCACCTCTGATCCTGTTGAGCTAGCTGGCATTCATTATGTGTCGCTGTTTCGATACGAAGCAATGATGGCGTTGGCGAAAAATCATCCTCTTGCTGGCAAGCCATTTCTTGTTCCCGCTGACCTGGTGCCAGAGACGCTGATTACCTACCCGGTCGATCGTAATCGACTTGACGTCTTCACCCGGTTTCTTGACCCCCTGGACCTGGAGCCAGCTGCGGTCAGGACAGCAGAGCTAACAGTCATGATGGTGCAGCTGGTCGCCAGCGGTCGTGGTATTGCCTGTCTGCCAAACTGGGCATTGACGGAATATCTGGAAAACAACACCATTGTTGCCAACAAGATGGGTGAGTCCGGGCTGTGGTGTACGCTTTACGCAGCGATCCGGGAGGATCAGAGAGATTCTCCATTTATGGAGGATTTCCTGAATACGGCGGTGGAAACCTGTTTCTCCAGTTTGAGTGATATTAAAACCGCCTCGAGCGAAGGTTAAATAACCACCTGGAGCGCATGTAGAAAAGCACTTTTAGAAAAGACAGGCCCCGGTGTGCGTCGCACTCCGGAGCCTGTCTTTTTAACGAGAGGGAGCAAGCTCCGAGCTAATTTAACTCGGAGGCTCCCCTGATAGACTGACTATTGATGGGATCACCTCCTTTTCATCAGGGAGCCCATAAACATGCCTAATAGTTCCCCCTGGTCAGAACAATCGGCACGGCGGATATGATCCTTATCCTGGCCGTTAATTTATAGTCCAAGCGCGTTCCTGTCAAAGTTCCTGGGTCGCATTCAGTGGATTTCCATTATTGGTTCCTGCATTCACGGAATCAGGACTTGTGAGGACCAGGTGCCACCGTCGTAGATGTAAAGTCGCCGGTCATGTACCCGGTCCTGATGATTTAGATCCAGCAGGTCGATCCTGTCCGCAACCAGCTCAATTCCTGCAACCATGGGAGGAGATTGCATGTTCTCCGCATCCTGGTCCTGTTTCAGCTGGTTAATCTTGTCCGTGAGTACCTTGCGAGAATCAATAATTGAACTTTGATTTCCCAGCTCTTCGTAGACGTAATCGAGATATTTGCTGCCTGTGGGCCGGCGTTGCCAGTTACTTCCCACAATCTCCCCATCGACTTCCTGCAGGGATCCCGAGATCCGATACTGGCGCTGCATACTCGGATACCAGATAAGAAGCTCATGGCCTGTACCATCTGTCAGAGCCTTCCATTTCGGGCTGGTCTTGTTGATGAACAAGGTGAAGCGATTGTCATTGATATCCCTCAACACCAGGGTTCTGACAGAGGCTTTCCCGTCCGCGTCGGCGAGTGCCAGGAAGCAGACGTCGGCATTGCTGTCACCGAGTTGCCTGGCTTGTTGTCGGTCAGATTGGATATTCTGCACTGGATTCATATTGCGGGTGCCTTGTCCTACCGCCCTTCGACAAAACTTGTATACAGGGTCTGAATCCATCGATCTTCGCTGATGAAACCGGCTGCCCAGCTCTCCCACCTGTCATCCAGCCCTTGCTGCAGAAGCTCATCAATGGACCTGCCGTCGTTAATCTGTGACGTTACCATCTCGCTAGTCGCCACCAGCATATCGTAATAGTTTTGCAGATCCTCTCTGCTGGCGAGAGATCCGTGACCGGGAATGACCCGGGTATCTGCGTCGATTTCGTGCAGCGCCTTGCCGACATTTACAATTAGCCCATCAACAGTGCCGCCCGCAGCGAGATCCACATAGGGAAACCGGTCCTTGAAGTAGTGATCTCCCATATGGACTACATTTGCCTGGATAAAGAATACGATACTGTCTCCGTCCGTGTGACCGGCGGGCATATGAACCAGGCGCACTTCCCCTGCATTAAAATAGATGCTTGTTTGCTGCTTGAAGATGACTTTCGGTAGCGCGACGCCTGGTGAGTCCTCAGATATGAGTCGTGCCCTGACATTTTCATGGGCCACGATCAGGGTGTGCTCGCCGAAATTAATATTACCGCCCGTGTGATCCCCATGGTAATGGGTGTTGAGCAGATAGGTGGGTGATCCCTTCCCGAGCATTAAAAGTGCTGCCTTGATCTTTTCTGATAGCGGAGCGTATTGAGCATCAACGATCAATAGGCCATCGTCTCCGACTGAGACGCCGATGTTCCCACCGGCGCCCATTAACATGTAGATATTGGTGGCTACCGGAATTGTCGTTATTTCGACCTTGTCAAACCGGCTTTCTGTATAGCCGGACAATGAAAAACCAACCATGAAAAAGAATAGCGCCAATCGTTTCATAATATTTCCCTAGTCGAAGGAGTCCGGATCAAAGTCGAAATTGCCATAGGTCATTCCGCTCGGAGGGGATTCCCTGAATGTGATCATGCGATCGAAAATGAAACCGTGTGCACTGCCCAGCAATGAATCACGAATCATGCCGTCGTCATCACATTCTTCGGCAGCATTGATCATTCTCTCAAAATTAAAGATGAAATTTTCAGAATGCCGGGTCCTGATGGCCGTGCCGTAGAATAGCTTGTAGGCATAACTCTCCCCATGCCTAAAATGGATTTGCATCATGGATCTTGAGTAGATTTCGGGGTCGTTTTGACTCATTGCCGACCACATGCTTCCTATCTGTTCGTCGGAAACCTCACCTGAACCAACGCGTCCCTGGCTGGATAGAAAGAGAAACCCCATGATGAAGCCGAGTTGCTGTTTGACACTTTCGGCTATCCTGAGAAAAGATTCCTTTCGCGCATGAAGTTCTGAGGCCTTGATCGTTATCGACTGAATTTCAGCCTGGGCCGCGGATTTTTGTATCTCAACGTATTGCATCTTGATGGCATTGGTATTCTGCACCAGTTCTTTTTGCTGTAAAAAATATCCGATCACCAGCCACAGGAAGGCCAGCGGAGCAAATGCTCCTTCGAGAAAACTGCCCAGTTGTTCGATAGGAGCCTGGCCAATATTCCCCCAGCCAATCGTGCCACTGATATAGATGGAGAGCATGATCAACCAGAGTGTAGTAACAGAGATACCAAACCAGATACGCCAGTCCGGCGCGTTAGAGTCAAACAGGCTGAAAGGTGTTTCCCGGCCCCGTACTTTGTATTCGGGAGGGTCTTGTGGACGGGCTTCGGTATCCATGGGTCAGCTAACGAATGGGCGAATCGTCAGTTTAACTCAAGAAAGGTCACCGGTCAGTGACGCCCGCTGGGAAATCTCGATCCAGTTCCCGTCGGGGTCCAGGATGAAAGAAATTCGTGCTGTTTTTCCGAGCGTCACCGGAGCTTGTCCTTCACTTCCGCCGCGTGCGAGCACACCCTTATGCTCCTCATCCACCTTGTGCACCTGCACGGTAATGTAACGAAATCCGATGCCGCGCATTTCCTGACAATATTGATGTTCAATGTTCTCGGTCAGGAAGAAAAGAGTGGTGCCCCATTTAAAACACGTTTCATTAACCTCGTCGATTTGCAGAATATTGCGATAGAAGTGCTGGAATTTTTTTAGAGATGAAACCTCCATATTGATGCCAATATGAGAAATTCCGTTGTACCCTTCCGGCACCAGTGTGACCTTGTTTCCATCCGGGTCTTTGAATGTCTGGGGCTGGGATCTGTCGGCCACAGCAATTAGCAGTTCGGCATAGCCGGTTGGGGGGCCTTTCGGAAGTGGGTCGCGCAGGTGGTTAAGTTTGAACACAGAGCCGTTGAGTGTATGCCGATGCTGGTGGTTGCCACCCCCAACTTTCAACAGTTCCTCGTATGGTAAGCCTATATCGTTACCCCAGAAATCCAGCATAGACTCCCGCTGGTTTGTTTGTACCCCAACGTCAATAAACTCCTTCGACAGTTTCATGTTTCCCCTCGAACAAATATCCGGTGAGCCACTTCGACCTTATTGGCGAAAATAGTCGCGGAGATTTTCCCTGGTTCAAACTGCACCATTCCTTCAATTAGTTCATGCCATTCGTAATTTGTTTGCACGGTAGACTCAAGCCGCAGGGTTTTTGAGCCGGCTTCCTCCCCCCTGACTATACCGTTAACAATGAGACTTGCGCCCTCATTGCTTTCATGAATCTCCAGTTTTAGTTGTGCTCCCCTGTAGGTAACTTCAAGGATGTAGTCACTCAAGTATCGGCTGCTCCGGATCAAGAATGGTTTGGGGAAGAATGTACGTTCATCCCAGGGGTAATGATTGGCTTAGCTTAATCTCCTGTAAACTGAAATGTGATTCCATATCCTTGACACCAGGGAATTTAAGGATTCTCTGCATACTCAGTTCTGAAAAATGATCCATGCTCCGCGCAACGACTTTTAGCAGGTAGTCATATGATCCACTCATGGCATGACACTCAACGATGTGTTCTTCGCGTTCAACGGAAGTGAGGAATTTAAGCGTCTCTTTCTCACTTTGTTTGTCGAGGGATACCTGTACAAAAGCAGTGACCTGCAATCCAAGTAGGCGCTGGTTCAGGCAGGCAGAATATCCTGTGATGACCCCACTATCCTCGAGATTTTTTGTGCGCCTGAAGCAGGGCGACTCGGAAAGCCCAATTTGCTCGGCCAGTTCCACGTTGGAAACACGGCCCTTGAGTTGAAGGATGCGAAGAATTTCACGTTCTGCCTTGTCCAGTGCTTGGTTAAAAGCCATGAGAGAAAAGCCCCTAATAATCCATAGTTTAAGCAAGAATACACCATTTTATTAGCATTTATAGCAGTAAAAAGAAGAAATCTACCGCTTTTCTAGTAGTAAAATCTCAGATATCCGGGTGTATTATCCCGTTGAACCTGAAGCCGAGAGGATTGAAATGCCGGACCTGATTGAAAACCCCATGGGACTGGATGGTTTCGAATTCGTGGAATTTGCAGCCAGGGAAGAAGGTGTACTGGAACCGGTGTTTGAGATGCTTGGCTTTAGCCGGGTCGCTAAACACCGATCCAAGAATGTTCACCTGTGGAGGCAGGGTGGGATCAACCTCATTACCAATTACGAACCTGACACGCCTGCGGCTTTTTACGCTGACGAACATGGTCCTTCAGCTTGCGCCATGGCTTTTCGGGTTGAGGATGCAGCGCGGGCATACAAGCGCGCACTCGAATT
>JACZXW010000073.1 GCA_022571415.1 Pseudomonadota bacterium | reverse complement strand
GCAGATAAACTCAGGCCGAGAGAACTTTTCGACCCTTGGCTCTGCGTCTTTTGATCACAAGGCGGCCAGCTTTCGTCGACATGCGGGAACGGAAACCATGGGTTCGTTTTCTTTTTATAATACTAGGTTGGAAAGTTCTTTTCATTTACCTGCACCAGTCAGAATGGGTCGAAAAAGAGCGGCGATTTTAATGAAGAACCCATTGCCAGTCAATTGGGCAATTCTTAGTATTTTTCAGTTCACCTTGATGGCCTAATATTAATAAGATATTTATATATATATTATTATTGTTACTCTTATTAGGCATCGGTTTTCTGTGGATTAAACTGTTTTTAAGACCAATATCAAAGAGTTAGGCAAAGGGTAAAGCTGGTTGCAAACTCTGTATTTGTTGGATATATATTGTTGGTATTCTGGGGAAGAAACAGCCTTTTATCCACCGTGACGGTCCACGCTGCAATTAACATGTTTTTGTACACAGGTTACCCACAGGTTAATCACCTTTTACGGGCTGGACTAGTGTATAAATTATTGAAAAATAAGAGTTTTTTTTGTAAAAATTTTTTACGGAACGCTTGGCTTGGGGAGGTTAAAGGGGTTAGTATTCGATGCGGTATGAAGGGATATAAGTGAACGTGCACAGCCTCTTTGCAAAATAAAATCTTAGCAAAGATTCCAGCATATAATTAAAAACAACACAGTGAGTGAGGGTTCTGTGGGGGCAATAATTTGGCATAAATGCCTGCAAGTTCTTGAAGATGAATTATCTTCGCAACAATACAATACGTGGATTAAACCCCTTCAGATCATTGCTGCTGGGTCCGACGTTACACTGTTAGCACCTAATAAATATATTCGGGACAAGGTCAAGGACCAGTTTCTGGTTCGAATAAGGGAGTTGTTGAAGGAAAATGGGTCCTCCGGGGTTAATTTGGAGATCGGCAGCAGTAACCGGGGGCAAAGTGTAAATTCTGATCGCCAGGATGCGATGGTAAACAGCCTGACAGCCAGGGAAAATTTTTACCCTCTGCTTGAGCTTAACAAG
This sequence comes from Pseudomonadota bacterium, assembly GCA_022571415.1. Taxonomy (GTDB): domain Bacteria; phylum Pseudomonadota; class Gammaproteobacteria; order Pseudomonadales; family Azotimanducaceae. The sequence continues at coordinate 11,264 of JACZXW010000073.1, read as the reverse complement.
GATTTTACCTTCGACAATTTTGTGGAAGGCAGCTCAAACGAAATGGCCAGGGCTGCTGCCATGCAAGTTTCGGAAAATATCGGCGGTGCTTCATACAATCCCCTGTTGCTCTATGGAGGGGTTGGCCTGGGGAAAACGCATCTCATGCATGCGGTCGGTAATTCAATCGTGGAACGGCATCCCAATCTCAAAGTCGCTTATATGTACTCCCAGCGATTCATGGAAGATATGGTTAGGGCAATTGAGCATGGCACCATGTCGGATTTCACCCAGTATTATCGTTCTGTGGATGTGCTGCTCATGGACGACATCCAGTTTCTTGCTAAAGGATCGAAGTCACAGGAAGAATTTTTCCATGTTTTCAATAGGTTACAGGAAGATGGCAGGCAAATAGTGCTGACATGTGATCGCTATCCGAAAGAGATACAGGGGCTAGAGGAAAGACTCGAAAGCAGGTTTGTGTGGGGCATGACCGCTGCAGTTGAACCCCCGGAACTCGAAACAAGAGTCGCTATCCTGATGAAAAAGGCAGAACTGGAACAGGCTGACCTTCCCCACGATGCAGCCTTCTTCATTGCTGAACGAGTCAGGTCCAATGTGCGAGAGCTGGAAGGGGCATTGAAGCGGGTGGTTGCCAATGCCAGGTTCAGTGGCCGTGAGATCTCGATTGATCAGGTACGTGAATCACTAAGAGACCTTATCGCCATAGCGGATCGCCAGGTTGGTATTGATAATATCCAAAAGACCGTGGCGGACTATTATAAAATCAGGATAGGTGATTTGCACTCAAAAAAGCGAAACCGGTCTATTACCCGACCCCGTCAGTTGGCGATGGCGCTCACCAAAGAGTTGACCAATCATAGCCTTCCGGAAATTGGTGATTCGTTTGGTGGCCGAGACCATACAACCGTGCTTCATGCCTGCAGAAAAATTGAGGAGCTTCGGGAGAGCAAGGCCGAGATTAACGAAGATTACCGTAATTTACTGCGGTTACTCACAAGCTAACAGCGTTCTCGCCCATGAAGTTTTCCATTGAACGCGAAGCTTTGCTGGAACCCTTGCAGCTTGTGTCAAATGTGGTTGAACGCCGGCAGACCTTGCCGATACTTTCCAACCTGCTCGTTGTTATAGAGGACGATACCTTAAGTTTGACGGGTACGGACCAGGAGGTTGAGTTGAGCGCTCGAACCAGTTCCCTGCAATGCGATGAGGCCGGGGAAATAACAGTACCCGCAAGGAAATTTCTCGAGATCTGTCGCAGTTTGCCGGACGCAGCGCACATTAAGTGCCGCCTAAAGAAGAACAGGTTAACAATCGAAAGCGGCCGTTTTATATCGAATTTGGCCACGTTACCGGCGATTGATTTTCCGAATGTTGAGATGGCTGCTGATGGATTTGTCATTAGGTTGCCGGCAAAAACATTGCGACGGCTCCTGGCAAAAACCAGTTTTGCAATGGCTCAACAGGATGTACGCTACTTTTTTAACGGTGTGCTGTTGGAAACAGAAGCCAACCTGGTGAGATTTGTAGCTACTAATGGTCAGCGGCTGGCCACCAGCTTTATTGAAAATATTGAAACTGGTGCGGATGCACAACAATTTATCCTGCCGCGTAAAGGCGTGACTGAGCTTGCTCGTCTGGTACCCGACAATTCCGATCTGGATGTGGAGTTGAAATTTTCGAGCAACCACATGCAGGCCCATTGCGGACAAGCAACATTGATTACAAAATTGATTGATGCGACTTATCCTGATTACACCAGGGCGATCCCGGAAGGAGGCGACAAAATCCTGCAGGGTGACCGCGTTCAGATAAAGGAGGCGCTTCGCCGCACCGCGATCTTGTCAAATGAAATGTACCGGAATGTCAGGCTTATTTTGGAGCCGGGTAGACTGGGGATGCATGCGAATAATCCACTCCAGGAAGAGGCCGAGGAATCGGTTACGGTCGATTATGACGGCGATTCCCTGGAAATTGGATTCAATGTCGGTTATCTCATTGATGTTATGACGGCTATGCAGGGGGAGAAGGTGCGCATGGTATTTAGTGATGCGAATAGCGCCTGTTTATTGACTGACCCTGATGATATAAACTCGTCCTATGTTATTAGCCCAATGATGTTGTAGCAGCTGCCAGAGCTTATGTAAGTGCTTACATACCGTCTGAACTAGCGTACATGGTGTATTTCTATGAAATTTTCGATTAATCGTGAAACTCTGTTGCGTCCTTTGCAGCAGGTTGCAGCTGTTGTAGAGCGCAGGCAGACCCTGCCGGTTCTAGCCAATATCCTGATGCAGGTGACTGAAAACCAGTTATCGATGACAGGAACGGACCTGGAGGTGGAGCTGATCGGCAGAGTGGATTTGACTGGGGCCAGCGCAGGTGACATCACGGTCCCCGCTCGAAAGATGGTGGATATTTGTCGCGAGATACCGGATAAAGCTGATATCGAGTTTCACCTCATGGATCAGAAACTTGAGATTAAATCCGGCAGATTCCGTTCCACACTCTCGACCCTGCCAGCAGAGGATTTTCCATTAGTCGGTACGGCAGCGACTGAAATGTCGTTGACCCTTGATTGCAAGGCGTTTAAGAAATTGCTTGATCGCACCAGTTTCGCCATGGCACAGCAGGATGTCAGGTACTTCCTGAACGGTATGTTGATTGAGTTTGGTCCTGATTATGTCAGATCGGTGGCCACCGATGGGCACCGGCTGGCCATGGCAAACCTCGATGTTGAAGCAGGGAGTGATGAAATACGGCAGGTCATTGTGCCAAGAAAGGGAATCCTGGAAATGCAGCGACTGCTGCATGAGTTAGAAGGGGATGTGGAAATATCGATTGGTGCGAGCCACCTTTGTTCTTCGTCCAGCGAATATACCTTGACCATGAAGTTAGTGGACGGCCGATTTCCCGAATACGAAAGAGTCATTCCTAAAAATGGCGACAAGATCATTCATGCTGACAAACTGGAGTTGCACCAGGCACTGAATCGGACGGCGATTCTCTCCAACGAAAAGTTTCGTGGCATCCGGGTAACCTTCAGCAGAGGGTCTATTCAGTTATCAGCGAACAATCCGGAGCAGGAGGAAGCAGAGGAGACGGTTTCCGTGGAATATGACGGAGAGGCGCTCGAAATCGGCTTTAATGTTAGTTATCTGCAGGATGTGCTGGCGGTCTTGGAGAGTGATCGGGTGCGGATCACCGTTCATGATGGAAATAGCAGTGCGCTTCTCGAGGATCCCGAGAATGAAGATGCGATTTATGTGGTTATGCCAATGAAGTTATGAGCCTGACCCGGCTAGAAATAGTAGGGATTAGGAACATCCATCAGGCAACACTGGAACTCAACCCCGCGATTAACCTGATTTATGGCCGAAATGGCAGCGGAAAGACCAGTATACTGGAAAGCGTCTATCTGCTTGGTGCGGGGAGATCCTACCGGAACCTTAGCGTCGAACCACTGATTTCAAGGCATCAGGATGAGTGCCTGGTCCGGGGTCACATCACTACTGGTACGACACAGCATACGATTGGTGTATTGCGAAGACGTGGCGGTGGGCGGGAAATCAGGGTTGATGGTAAGGATGTCAGACGGGCCACTGACCTGGCCAGCAGGTTGCCGACCCTGGTTGTCGGTCCCGAGGCCATCAATCTGCTGCTGGGTCCACCTGCCGTCAGGAGGCGGTTTCTGAACTGGGGACTGTTTCACGTGGAACCATCCTTTACCGGGATCTGGGAAGATGCCAATCGCTGCCTGCGGCAACGCAATGAATTGCTGCGTCGGAATGCATCCGCGGATGAGTTGGACACATGGACCCGGGAACTGGTACGACATTCTGAGCAACTGGACGAAATAAGAGCCGACTACGCGCGAAATTACGAAAAGGTATTTCTTGAACATTGTGAACAATTGACAGATCTGGCCGATATTTCCTGCCGCTATTATCGAGGCTGGAGCCATGCCACTGCGCTGCAGGAAATATACGAAAAAGATGAGGAAACTGACCGAAAAAGAGGCTATACACAGCGAGGTTTTCAGCGTGCAGATGTTAGAATAAGCGTGGCTGGAGAGGAGGTGATCGGCGCCTGCTCTCGTGGCGAACTCAAGATAATTTCCTGGACCATGATGATCAGTCAGGGAGCCATGTTGGGTGGCGCCGCAGCCAGTAATCTGGTCTATTTGGTCGATGATCTCGGTTCAGAGTTAGACAGGCAGCATCGTGAGCGGATATGCGCCTACCTGATGTCAACAGGTCGGCAGGTCCTGGCCACCGGCATTGAACAGGACCGGCTGGTGGAATTCTGGAAAGAAAAAGACATTAAATTGTTTCACGTGGAACATGGTTCAGTAAAAGAGTGCTCCATGGAGCAGGAGGAGAATACAAGTGGCGGATGACAAATCCTACGATTCCAGCAGCATCAAGGTCCTCAAGGGACTGGATGCGGTTAGAAAACGCCCCGGCATGTACATTGGAGATACGGGCGATGGAACGGGCTTGCATCACATGGTGCAGGAGCTGGTGGATAATGCGATTGACGAGGCGCAGGAAGGTTATTGTTCCAATATCGAGGTGATTATTCATCCGGACGAATCTGTCACTGTTACTGATGACGGCCGGGGAATACCCACAGATATTCATGAGGAGGGGATATCCGCGGCGGAGGTCATCATGACAGTGTTGCATGCAGGTGGAAAATTTGATGACAGCAGTTACAAGGTGTCAGGCGGATTGCATGGTGTGGGGGTTTCTGTCGTCAATGCACTGTCATCCGAGCTGAGGTTGACCATCTGGCGGGATGGCAGGGTCTGGGAGCAGGTCTACCACGATGGTAATGCTGAAGCGCCGCTCAAGGCCGTTGGTGAGACCGATCAAACCGGGACGAAGTGCCGATTCAAGCCGTCCCCGAAGACCTTCACCAATATTGAATTTCACTACGATATTCTGGCAAAACGCTTGCGCGAGCTGGCTTTCCTCAATTCCGGTGTGACCATAACGCTAACAGACGAGCGCACAGGTAAATCGGAGAAATTCCAGTATGAAGGCGGCTTAAAAACCTTTATTGGCTACCTGAATCGCAATAAGACAGCATTGAATGATATTTTCTGTTTCCAGGTGCAGCGGGAGGATGGTATTTCAGTCGAGGTGGCCATGCAATGGAATGACTCCTACCAGGAAAACCTGTTTGCCTACACCAACAATATCCCACAGGGTGATGGCGGCACCCACCTGCAGGGATTCAGGGCAGCGTTAACACGCACCTTGAATCATTATATTGAAAATGAAGGAATGGGGAAAAAGTCTCAGGTCAACACCACTGGTGACGATGCGAGGGAAGGGCTCACCGCGATTATTTCGGTCAAGGTCCCGGAGCCCAAGTTTTCTTCGCAAACCAAGGATAAACTGGTGTCCTCGGAGGTAAAACCTGCTGTAGAGCAGGAGGTGAGCCGGCATTTATCAGAATATCTGCTCGAGAACCCGCAGGAAGCCAAGGCGATTGTGCAAAAAATGATCGATGCGGCGAGGGCAAGGGAAGCAGCACGCAAAGCCCGTGAAATGACGCGGCGTAAAGGTGCGCTGGATGTAGCCGGGTTACCGGGTAAGTTGGCAGATTGTCAGGAGAAGGACCCGGCACAGTCTGAGATATACCTGGTGGAGGGTGATTCGGCGGGCGGTTCGGCCAAACAGGGGCGCGACCGGAAGTACCAGGCCATCCTTCCGCTGAAGGGAAAAATTCTTAACGTCGAGAAAGCCAGGTTTGACAAGATGTTGTCCTCGGTGGAGGTCGGTACGCTGATTACGGCGCTGGGCTGCGGTATTGGTCGTGATGAATTTGATGCGGATAAACTGCGATACCACCGCATTATTATCATGACAGATGCGGATGTCGATGGTGCCCACATAAAAACATTGCTGCTGACGTTTTTCTTCCGTCATATGCCAGAACTCATCGAACGGGGTCATGTGCTTATTGCCCAGCCGCCTTTGTACAAGGTCAAGCGGGGCAGGCAGGAAAAATATATCAAAGATGAGAAGGAACTGACGGAGTATATTCTGGCACTTGCGTTGGAGGATGCTTCCATCATTCCATCGACTGACGCAACGCCGATAAGGGGTGATGACTTACGAGAGTTGGCGACGTCTTACTATGATACCCAGGCGCACATGAAGCGTCTGGACAGGGTTTACCCGCTAATTGTGCTGGAGCAGCTTATCTACCTGCCAAGGTTAAGCCTGTTGGAACTCGCGGATGAAACCAGGGTTCGTGAGTGGCTGGATCTGCTGGAGACCAGGGTCAATGACGAGAATACGCAGCGGATACAATACCTGTTTGACGTGAGCGAAGATCCCGAACGGCATCTGTTTTATCCGTGTGTTGCTGTGGTGAACCATGGCGTCCGCCGGGAATATGTGTTCAATCGTGATTTTTTTGCATCAAATGATTATCGCGGGTTCACGGACTTTGCGGCACGCATCGCCAGTGTCGTATCCGATACGGGGATGGTGACGAAAGGAGACAAGTCTTTACCGGTGGATTCCCTGAAGTCGGCGCTGGACTGGCTGCAGGCCGAAGGTCTGCGGGGTCAGTCGAGACAGCGATTTAAAGGGCTTGGCGAGATGAACCCGTCCCAATTGTGGGAAACGACCATGGACCCGGCCACGAGGACCATGTTGCGGGTGACGATTGAGGACGCTATTGCTGCTGACCAGCTGTTTAACACCCTGATGGGTGACCAGGTGGAACCGCGGCGCCAGTTTATTGAGGAGAACGCGCTGGCAGTTGCCAATCTTGATATATAACTCATTGTTTTATAAAGAGATTTCATCTTTGGCAAAAGCCAGAAGGTTTTCGAATACATGCTCCAGGTTGTGCCGGAGCTTCCTGGTTTCGAGACCGTTACCCGTAAGAACCAGAACAGGTTTGCAGCCGGCCGCCTCCGCCGCACGAATATCCTTCAATGAATCACCCACGTAGGGCGTTCCGGTAATATCGACTCCAGATTCGGCGGCGATTTCGTGCAGCATGCCCGGCGCCGGTTTGCGGCATTTACAATGATCGTCCGGGTGATGCGGGCAATAAACTATTCCGGATAATTTACCGCCTGCCTGCATCACCTGGGACGACATTTTCTCGTGAATGGCCTTGAGCCTGGATTCGGTGAGTTCACCACGGGCGATACCGGCCTGATTGGTTGCAATATAGATGCGGTATCCGTTCTGGTGCAGCAGGGCAATAGCGTCGAGACTGCCGGGGATGGGCTGCCATTCATCCGGGTGCTTGATGTAGTGGGTTGAATCCTGGTTGATGACGCCATCGCGATCCAGGATAACGATTCGATTATTGACGTCTTGTGTTTCCATCTGCTTTCACTATCCCGTTCAAGATTGCAGCAGGGAGAAATCTGCAACCTCCAGGAAAATTACCCTTAGTTCTGCCAGGGCGGCGAGGCGATTGTTTTTCAGTCTTTCATCATCTGCCATCACCATGACATCATCGAAGTATCGGTCAACGTGGGGCTGCAGCTGTGCGAGTCGCAGGAACTTTTCTTCATAGCCCAGATGCCCTCCGGCAAATGCCTGGCGGGTGGATTCTACGTGATCGGCAAGATTGTTCTCGGATGCTTCCTTAAAGAGAGCCGGATCTGGAGGCGGCAAAGCGGTTAAATCGGCTTTCTTCAATATGTTGGCAACCCGCTTGTTCGCGGCGATCAGGTTTGCGGCTTGTTCATGTTGGCGGAAGTTCTGCATTGAACGGACCCTGTGGTCGGCCTCCAACAGATCAGAAATTCCAGACTGGCTGTAGCGCACGGCATTGAATACATCCTGGTCTATGTCTTGCTCGCCATACCAGTTGGCCAGCCGGTCAAGGATATAGTCGAAAATCAGCGTCGGGGAACTGCTGCGTCCATGCAAGTCCAGCGCGGTCTGTACGCAGGCGCGACTATCTAGCGATAGCTTGTTTTCTATGCAGATGCGGATAATACCGAGAGCCTGGCGTCTTAGTGCAAACGGGTCACGGGAACCTGATGGTAGCTGACCTATTGCAAACAATCCGGCCAGGGTGTCCAGTTTATCCGCGAGGGCGACGCAACTGGCTACCTTATCGGACGGGAGGTTTGCGCCCGAATAGTCGGGTAAGTAGTGTTCACGAATCGCGTTGCAGACGACTGCGGTTTCACCATCACTGCCGGCATAGTAGGCTCCCATAATGCCTTGTAAATCCGGGAACTCATTGACCATGTCGGAGACAAGATCCGCTTTGCAGATCAAACCGGCTCGCCTGCAGGCTGCCTGATCGACCCCAATCTCAGCCGCGATAGTTTCGGCCAGTTTGGAAATTCGTTCCGCCTTCTCAAAGAAAGTGCCGAGTTCAGACTGGAATACCACCTTAGTTAGACGAGACAGTTTTTCATCCATTGTTGTTGCAGAATCCCGTTCAAAGAAAAATGCGGCATCTGCTAAACGTGGACGAATGACTCGCTCGTTTCCTGCGATTACGGCGTCGGGATTTGTACTGACCAGGTTTGCAACCGTAATGAAATTGGCGAGCAGCTTACCTTTATCGTTAGTCAGGTGAAAATAACGTTGATGTTTCTTCATGGCAGAAATCAATGCTTCTTCCGGGATATCAAGGAAGGCGGAATCGAAACTGCCGGACAATGCACAGGGTAATTCCACCAGGGCAGTGACTTCTTCCAACAGGGCCTCGTCAATCTCAAGATTACCTTTTAGGAGGGAGGCCTGGACAATCAACTGATTCCTGATCAACTCTTGTCGTTGTGTAAAGTCGACCACAACAGACGCCTTCTCAAGCGTGGCGGAATAATCGCTCGCAGTTGCGATCTCACACTCACCGTCGGACATAAATCTGTGCCCCCGGCTGGTCCGTCCCGTGGCATGACCGAGGATAATTGCAGGTATAATTTCACTGCCATACAGCAGTACCACCCAGTGGACCGGCCGGACAAATTCGAGTCGGCTGCTGCCCCAGCGCATTTTTCTGTCGATGGGAAGGTCAGCGACTGCATTGCAGATCAGGTGTTCTATTTCCTCCTGTAAAGATCTGCCTTTCCGCGTTCCCCGAAACACCACCCATTCACCCTTGTCAGATGTGAGGCGCTCCAATGTCGCCGGGTCATCAACGCCGCAAGACCTGGCAAAGCCGAGCAGAGCTTGTGTGGGGTTGCCTCCTTCATCATAGGCTGCACTGACCGCAGGTCCTCTTTTCTCGATCTGCTGGTCATCCTGTTTGTCCGCCAGGTCGTCGATGACAACTGCCAATCTTCGAGGGGAGGCAAAACTCCGGGTTTCACCGAAAGTGAACCCGGCACCGGCAAGTTGCCCTGAAAGATTCTTTTCCAGGCTCAACATCAGTTGTTTTAATGATCCGGGCGGGAGCTCTTCTGTTCCGATTTCCAACAGAAGCTTGTCAGTTGGCATTGGCGAGCTCCTGTAATACGTGATTCTTTGCTTTTTCATCGGCCAGCGGAAAGCCGAGTTTCAACCGTGATTCGAAGTAGACTTTGGCCACGCCTCTCGCCAGGGCGCGAACCCTGAATATGTAGCGCTGTCTTTCAGTGACAGAGATTGCATGCCGGGCATCCAGCAGGTTGAATACATGAGAAGCCTTGATGACGTATTCGTAAGCAGGTAGCGACAGGCCGGCTTGGAGCAGGCGAGTCGTTTCTGATTCAAAAAAATCAAACTGTGAAAATAGACCCTCGACATTTGATTCATCGTAGTTAAACCTAGACATCTCAACCTCGTACTGGAGGTAGACATCTGCATAGGTCACTGTCTGGTTGTCGGTTTTTGTCCAGACAAGCTGTTTGAAGTCTTCTACGCCCTGGAGGTAAAGTGCGAGCCTTTCTAGACCATAGGTAATCTCACCCATAACAGGGAAGCACTCGAGGCCGCCGACCTGCTGGAAATAGGTAAACTGGGTGATCTCCATTCCGTCCATCCAAACTTCCCAGCCGAGTCCCCATGCTCCGAGGGTAGGTGACTCCCAATTGTCTTCGACGAAACGAATATCGTGAACCTGAGTATCAATGCCCAGGGAGCGAAGGGAATCGAGATAGAGCTCCTGGAAATTATCGGGAGATGGTTTCATCACCACCTGGTACTGGTAGTAGTACTGATATCGATTCGGGTTTTTTCCGTACCGGCCATCTGTGGGTCGCCGACAGGGTTGGACGTAAGCGGCCTGCCAGTTTTCAGGACCGATAGCACGCAGGAAGGTTGCAGGGTGAAATGTTCCGGCGCCAACTTCCATATCGTAAGGTTGCATCAGCACGCAGCCCTGATCGGACCAGAACTCCTGGAGACCAAGGATCAGCTTCTGAAAGGTGTCGACTGTGGCCATCTAGTCCTCTTGCCTCGAGCCGTTTACTGCAGCGTAAAAAGTGCGTAAGTATACCTAGGGAGCCTCTGATCTACGACTGTCCCTGAAGACCAGAGACATCAGTTGCTGATTACAGATACCATCAGAGCTTTGTAGGACGTTCCGGTGCCACTGTTATGATGATGAATGCAGCGACAGATTAAAAAACGATGATATGAAGACTCCAGTCAGGTGCGGATGGTGCCTTGGTGATGAGCAGTATGAAAGCTACCACGACAATGAGTGGGGCGTACCGCTCTATGATGAAGACAAGCTGTTCGAGTTTCTGATCCTTGAAGGCGCCCAGGCGGGTTTAAGCTGGATTACAGTGTTGCGAAAACGGGAGAACTATCGTCGGGCGATGGATAATTTTGATGCAGAAAAAATAGCCCGGTACGGGTCAAGGAAAAAACAGCAATTGCTCGGAAACAGTGGAATTATCAGAAATCGGCTGAAGATCGACAGCGCCATCAGCAACGCCAGGGCATTTCTGGAATGTCGAAACAGGGAGCCGGGGTTTTCAGAATTTATCTGGTCTTTTACCGACAACGAACCACAGCAAAATTTCTTTAAAACCCTGGCTGACGTTCCAGCATCTACTCCGGCATCGGAAGAAATGAGCAAGGCGCTTAAAAAGCTGGGCTTCAACTTTGTTGGTAGAACCATCTGTTATGCGTTAATGCAGGCAACCGGAATGGTCAATGATCACCTGGTTTCCTGTTATCGGCACATGGAATGTAGAGAACTGGCGTCTTAGATTTATGTTAGGCCGGTTCGCAGACGTGTTGTTAGTGATTCTTGCCCGACTGCCAAGGCGTTGGAGCCAATTTCTGGGTCAGCTGGTGGGCTTAATCAATAATTTACTGCGGACGCGGGCC
>JACZXW010000154.1 GCA_022571415.1 Pseudomonadota bacterium | reverse complement strand
ATCCCGCCGTTTGATCAGATAAAGGAAGAACATTACGCCCCGGCTTTCGATAAAGCTTTTGGAGAAATCGATGCTGCCAGTGAAGCCATCGTTGAAAATAAAGATGCGGCAACGTTTAACAATACTATTGAGGCGTTTGAGCGTACAGGGTCGCTCCTTAACAAGGTCGGTGGCGTATTCTTTCCCCTGACCTCATCTGACACAACAGATGAGTTGCAGGTGATTGAAATGCAGATTGCGCCAAGATATGCAGCGCATATCAGCCGGGTGTTCAATAACCAGGACCTGTTTAAACGGGTCAAGGCCGTGTATGAACGCCGCGATGAGCTGACGCTTGAAGCTGACCAGGTGCAGCTGTTGCAGGATACCCATACAAATTTCGTGCGTGCAGGCGCCGCGCTCAGCGACGGGTCGCGGGCTGAAATTCAGGCTATGGATGAAGAGCTGGCCGGGCTGAAAACGCAATTCGCGCAAAATATACTCAAAGATACCAACAATTTTGAGCTGGTGCTGGACTCTGCAGACGAGGCGAAAGGCTTGCCTGAATCGGTTCTGCAGGCTGCCCTCGGGGAAGGTGAGCAACGGGGTAAACCCGGTCGTTATGTGTTCACAATTTCGCGCTCTTCCATTACGCCATTCCTCCAATTTGCACAAGATCGTAATCTGCGTGAGAAAATTTACACTGCCTACGCCCGGTGCGCGAATAACGATAACGAATACAGTAATCACCAGATCATCAAGACCATCGCTGCATTGAGGGCGAAACGGTCCAGTCTCCTGGGTTTCCAGAGTCATGCCCATTACATGCTTGATGACAGAATGGCGAAGACACCCGAGAAGGTCACGGACCTGCTGGACAAGGTCTGGTCAGCGGCCGCGAGGAAGGTAGCTGTAGAAGCAGAAGACCTGCAATCGAGAATTCAGGATGAAGGCGGTAATTTCAAGCTTGCCCCCTGGGACTGGTGGTATTACACCGAGAAAGTTCGCGCAGAGCGATATGACCTGGATGAAGAACAGGTAAAGCCGTATTTCAAACTGGAGAATGTGCGTGATGGCGCCTTCAGCGTTGCCACGAAGCTGTACGGGATTACGTTTGAAGAGGTGTCCGATATTCCACGCTATCATCCTGATGTCGTCGGTTATGAGGTCAAGGATGCGGATGGTTCGCTGATCGGTTTGTTCCTGGTGGATTATTTTATGCGTCCTTCAAAGCGGGGTGGTGCCTGGATGAATGAATTCAGGGGGCAATCCAACCTTGATGAATCCATTCGACCCATCGTCGTCAATTGCTGCAACTTTCCAAAAGCCGACCCCTGTCTCTTAGGGTTGGATGAGGTACGCACCCTGTTTCACGAATTCGGGCATGGCCTGCATGGCCTGCTGAGCCAGGTGCGATACCGCAGCCAGTCAGGTACCAGCGTGAAACAGGATTTTGTTGAATTGCCTTCGCAGATCATGGAGCACTGGGCGATTGAACCCGAAGTCATGAAGTCCTATGCACGGCATATCGACACGGGTGAAATTATTCCCGATGAACTCATTGCAAAGTTGCTGCAGGCGCAAACTTTCAACCAGGGGTTTGCCACCACTGAATATCTTGCCGCGTCTTATCTTGATATGGCATGGCATACGCTTGTCTCTGATGAAGATCAGGATGAAGATCAGGATGAAGATCAGGATGAAGATCAGAATAAAGAACTGGACGTGGAGAGTTTTGAAGCAAAAGCTTTGCAGCAAATAGAACTCATCGAAGCGGTGGATCCAAGATACAAGTCTTCCTATTTCCAGCATATTTTTTCCGGGGACAGCTATTCCGCCGGCTATTATTCCTACCTCTGGGCCGAGGTACTGGACGCGGACGGATTTGAGGCATTCAAGGAGAAGGGGATTTTTGATGCAGACACGGCGCGATCCTTTCGTGAAAATGTACTGGAACGCGGTGGCACGTCAGATCCCATGGAATTGTATAAAAAGTTTCGTGGCCGCGAACCGGAAGTTGCGCCGTTGCTTAAAAACCGCGGGCTTGATTGAAACATCATCCTGGTGAATGCCGCTGGAAATTGCCCCCCGGATTGATTTAGCGCAGAATGGTTTCCTCTTTTAACTTGATAAAGATTCCTTATGAGTGATGTACCTGCAGACCTTCCCGGCTGGATAGCCAAACACGTTGAGCTGTATTTGTCCGATCCCGAGAAGGCCCATATGTGGGACTCTTCCATGGGCGGTGGGGAAGGCATGCTGCCGACCTTATTGCTTGTGAGCAAAGGCAGGAAGTCCGGCGAGGAGCGAAGGTTGCCGCTGATATACAAAAAAGTTGGAGATGACTATATTATCATCGCTTCCAAGGGTGGTGCTCCAACACATCCGGCCTGGTATTTAAACCTGGTGGCCACCCCGGATTGTGAAATACGGGTTGGACCCCAGATATACAAGGCGCGGGCACGTGACGCCCAGGGTGATGAAAGAACCCGCTTGTGGGGAGAACTTGCCGGTATCTATCCACCCTATGATGATTATCAGGTCCGGGCTGGCGACAGGGAAATCCCCGTGGTGGTGCTGGAAGTGCAATAAGAAGTGCAATAAGAAATGCCATAAAGAAGTACCGTAATTAAAGTGCAATTAAGAGTTTGATACACAGGAGAAAATTAGTGACAGAACTTATTGTTGATCCGAAGCAGATACCCGACCCCTATGCCA
>JACZXW010000153.1 GCA_022571415.1 Pseudomonadota bacterium | reverse complement strand
CAAAGTCTGCAGGAAGTACCAGTCAGTGTGACCGTTTTTTCGGGAGCCGTGATTGAGCGGGCAAACATCCGATCCGCCAGAGACTATTTCGTTTTGACACCCAACGTTGCCTTCACCGACGATGGTCAATCGGGAAGCAAAGGCGTAGGCATTGCCATTCGCGGCATTGGTAATCTGGTTTCGGGTGAAAATGCAACGGTAAATTCCATAGGCATCTATCTGGACGGTTTCAGTATTGCTTCAGTACCCAATCAGATTGCGAATCCCACGATCCCTGACATGCAAAGTATTGAAATCCTGCGGGGCCCTCAGGGTACCTTTTTCGGACGTAACGCCGTGGGCGGCGCCTTGAACCTCAGATCCGCCGATGCGACCGATGAATTTGGCTGGAAGTTGATCGTTGGGGGAGAGTCGTATGAACATGCCGGTTCGATGGGCAACGTTACCGCGATACTCAACGCACCTGTCTCTGAAGGTTTTCGACTGCGCGGTGTATTCCAGTATGAAGACAGCAGTGGTCGCGTCTCCAATGCCTGCGCCACTGGCGCCAGTGCTGCTGAATGCCCGCATGCCGCGGTTAACAATTTTACACCCAACGGCGCCAAGAACAGTGGTTATGAAGAGTTCTACGCGCGCATCAAGGCGAATATTGATGCCGGTCCGGATACCACAGTTACCCTGACCTTAATCCATTCCGACGCAGACCAGGGCCATGATGAAAATGTCCCTTCTGGTGTTCTGGATACAGACACGGTTGACACGCTGGGAGTTTCCAGCGCACTAGATCCCGGTATTGGTTACTGGCCCGATAACCGTAACCTGGTATCCCATGATGTGCAGGAGTTCAATAAAAATAAAGCCACTGTGGCGATACTCAACATCCAGCATTCGTTCAACGATAATTTAAAGCTTACCTCGATCACTGGTGTCATTGATGCAGAGCAAACTAGACTTTTCGATCAAGACCTGGTGGGTGGCATCGATACCCTGGATCGCACCAATATCTATAATGGAAAATCCTGGAGTAGCGAGTTGCGACTCGACCATGACAGTGATTCAATGGCCTGGACGCTGGGTGCCATGTACTCCAAGGATGAGCTGACGCAGGACAACCTGGTCGCCATTTCCACCAACGCAACCGCGTCACTCGATGGTGTGGGCTGGTTGCCGCCTTTCCCGGAAGACTTGGGTCTGGCCTTTAACGACAAGACCTTCGATATTGAAGAACAGGCTGTTTTTGGCGATATCACTTACCATGCGACGGATCGAGTCGATTTGATTGCTGGCGGTCGTTTTACGCATAGCAAGGTGAGAAAGTCAGTGCTGTCCCAGGGCATCGGTCCGACCTGCTGTTTTCCAGGTTCTCCCGGTTTTCCGGGTGGTCCTGGATTTGACTTTTTCCAAAGCTTCGCCAACAGTCCTCGTCCCCTATCGGAAGGTGAAGAAAGCTTTGACGACTTCGCCCCACGCTTTGGTGCACGCTTCCAGGTCACAGATGAAGCAAATATCTATGTGATGGTCTCCAAGGGCTACAAGCCTGGCGGTAACAGTGTGGGCAACAACACCAACGCCCCTGGCTCACCGGCTTTCAACACCAAATACGAGAAGGAAACTCTGTGGAATTATGAACTGGGTTTGAAGTCGGAGCTACTGGATAATCGCCTGCGTTTGAATGCATCTGTTTTTCATATGGACTGGAAGAATCTGCAATTTGAGTCATTCTTCTTCCTAACGCCGGGCGACCTGTCAACTAATTTTGAGCAGTTTATTAATATCCCACGGGCTGATGGTGATGGTCTCGAGCTGGAATTCATTGCCTTAGTCAGCGATAACCTGACAATATCAGGTGGATTGGGTTACCTCAACACCGAAATTACCGAACAACAAACGGTAGAGCTTTCCGGTGGATGGCGGCCTGAATTGGTAGGCCTTGGCTTGCCTAAAGCGCCTAAATTGACGGCGAACCTGGTGGGTGAATACCGCTGGCAAATAGGCAAAAATGAGGCCTGGGTGCGTCTGGAATACATACACCGTGATGGTCAGTATTCTGATGTTGAAGGCTTGACCAATCTGCAATTGAACGGCGAAACACCCAATAGCATCGCAGCCGGCCTGGGTCAATTCCATTTTTCAGGACCGAATGAATTTCCCTATCTGAGCCCTGACTATGACCTGCTCAATTTGCGAATGGGTTATGCCTCGGGTGACTGGAGTGTCAGCGGTTTCATCCAGAATCTGAC
This sequence comes from Pseudomonadota bacterium, assembly GCA_022571415.1. GTDB lineage: Bacteria > Pseudomonadota > Gammaproteobacteria > Pseudomonadales > Azotimanducaceae. The sequence goes on along the minus strand of JACZXW010000153.1, from coordinate 474 downwards.
CGATGAGAAATATTACACGGGCACCCAGGAAAACTTTGGTATCAGTGGTATTCGGTTGCGCCCGAACCCACGCACCATTGGATTTAGCGTCAGCTACAGGTTTGGTGATATCTAGTGTATTGTCCTATACTAGAACGAGCCTGTATGTCATGGGGTCCACACCTGGGTTAATACCCGCTTTACATTGCCGCCCAGGATCAGTCGAATGTTGTCGTCACTGTAGTTGCGACGAATGAGTCCTTCTGCCAGATCGAACCTGCGACGTGGATGATTGAGCCCGTCGACATCGTCTTTATCCCGAAACTGGTAGGTGCCTGGTTTTAGATTTGCTTTCGATTTTTCTACCATGGCCCGTGGCAGGTCATCGTAGCCGTCCAAATCTATGTCGCTGCCCACGGCGACGTGCTCGATGCCAACCAGCTTGACCACATGGTCGATGTGATCCAGTGCGTGTTCTACGGTCGTCGGTTCGCG